>CAVJKI010000037.1:11618-12070 GCA_963649995.1 Sodaliphilus sp. | reverse complement strand
GTTCAATACTCCTCAATCATTATGGTGGGTTTTGTGTGTTATGCACAAAAAACTTTCAACAAAGTATTCAACATACACATGAGTTTTCAACCGATTGACCTGTTGGGACGTTCTGTCCGTTAAAATGCGGCTGTCAACGCAGTCTTATACAACAGCAATTACAACACAAAGTCCGATTTCGGATCACAGTCTGCACTTGAAATCCTCATACGAAAACTCTCTTATTTTACGCATACCGAGGGATGTATTGTAATAAATTGACGGCAGAGCCATACCGTTGAAGGTGTTGTTCTTGACCATAGAATATATCGACATATCGCACAGCACAAGACGGTCGCCCGGTTTAAGCGGCTTGTCAAATGAATAATCGCCGATCACATCGCCTGCAAGGCAGGTATTTCCACCGAGGCGCACAGTGACTGCCTTTTTGCCCTTTTCTCCTGCAATATTGC
>CAVJKI010000037.1:0-11608 GCA_963649995.1 Sodaliphilus sp. | reverse complement strand
CAATATTGCCGTTTGGCTGAATTATAACGGGGCGGTAGGGCATTTCAAGCACATCGGGCATGTGGCAGGCGGCGGAAGCGTCAAGTATGGCTATATCGTCCTCGCCGTTTATTCTTCCGTTTATCACGTCAAGCACGGTTGTTACAAGGAATCCTGCATTCAGTGCAACAGCCTCGCCCGGTTCAAGGTAGACTTCAAGTCCGTATTCGTTTCTGAAATGGTTTATCACTTCCACAAGGGTGTCAATGTCGTAATCATCCCTTGTTATATGGTGTCCGCCGCCGAGATTGATAACGCTCATGCGGTCAAGATATTTGCCGAACTGTACCTCAACCTCCTTTGCGGTGCGCATAAGGTCGTCGCTGTTCTGCTCGCAGAGCGTGTGGAAATGAAGTCCGTCGATCTCATCGAGTATTTCCTCGCCGTAATGCTTTATATCCTCCTCAAAGGACGCTAAGGTCTGTCCCAGACGTGAGCCGGGGGCGCAAGGGTCGTATATCTCATGTCCCTCCTGCGTTGAAAACCTCGGATTTACACGGATAAGGCAGTGCTTGCTCTTTACTGCGTCACGGTGCATGGCAAACTGACGTATGGAATTGAATACAAAATGTCCTGCGTACTTTGTAAGCTCGCTTATTTCCTTATCGGTGTAGGCAGGGGAGAAAACGTGGGTTTCTTTGCCGAAATATTCATAGCCGAGCCTTGCCTCGTAAAGTCCGCTTGCGGTAGTGCCGCTGAGATAACCGCTTATAAGAGGGTATGTGCTGTACATTGAAAATGCTTTCTGCGCAAGCAGTATCTTACAGCCCGTCATATCCTGAACGTTTTTCAGTATCTCACAGTTTCGTCTGAGATAGCATTCCTCGGTAACGTAACAAGGGGTTTCTACCTTATTTATATCAAAAGTCGGTGTGTTCATATATTGCTCCAGTCTATTTCGTCATCGGTGAGATAATCATCAACGTCAAAGCGGCGTTTCTTGAAGTAATAATGCTTGTCTTCATCGGTTATTTCTCTTATAACCTTTGCGGGATTGCCTGCGGCTATGCAGTTGTCGGGAATATCCTTTGTGACAACGCTTCCTGCCCCGATAACAACGCCGTTTCCTATCTTCACTCCGGGGGTGATGACAACATTGCCGCCTATCCATACGTTATCGCCTATCGTTATATCTATGCCGTATTCATAGCCTGTGTTACGTGGAATATAATGTACGGGGTGGCCTGCCGTGTATATGCCGACATTCGGGGCGATGAACACGTTATCGCCGATCGTCACCTTGCCGACATCAAGGACTACCAGATTATAGTTTGCAAAGAAATTGACACCAACCTCAATATTACTGCCGTAGTCGCAGTGAAACGGCTGTTCTATATGCACACCCTCGCCTGCCTTACCGAGAAGCGAACGAAGAATTTTATCCATTTTCTCTCTGTCGTCGGGGTGGCAGTTGTTGAAATCATATATTTTTCGTTTACATTCCGCACGCTCGTCACCCAGCCTGTCAAGCCATGCTTTATAGGGAAGATTTGCGTGCATACGCTGTTTCATATCCATAGTTTTTCTCCTTTATAATAAGTCGGATTTAGGTTCTACAAGCGTATTTTAGCACAAAAGCGGCGGTAATGCAACTGTATTCAGGCAATACGGTAAATGCTAATCGGCAGATAAAATCCCCTGATAAGTATCCCTCAGCTTCATCTGCCTATCGATTCCTCCAAGCACTGCGATCTTATCCGCACTCCACTTTGGCGCAACAAGATATTTCTTATCCGCATCGCCCGTAATGCGCTCAATTACTGTATTCGGCGGGAGATATTCAAGCTGTGAGATAACTATGTCTATGTATTCATCACGGGTAAGCGGGGTATATCTGCCGTCAAGGTAAAGCCTTTCAAGCTCTGTGCCGCTGTTGACGTGGAGCAGGTGAAGCTTGACGGCATCAGGAGCAAGGCGGGCGACCTCTCTTGCGGTTTCAAGCATATCGAATTTTGTTTCGCCCGGCAAGCCGTTTATCAGGTGCAGACAGGTGCGGATATTTGCTTTTTTAAGACGGCTGTAGCCTGTAAGAAACTCGCTGTAATCATAGCAACGGTTGATAAGCCTTGCGGTACGGTCGTGTACTGTCTGAAGTCCGAGTTCGACGGTAAGGCGGGTCTTGCCGTTGATGTCGCAGAGCAAGGCGATAACATCATCGGGCAGGCAGTCAGCCCTTGTGCCGATGGATATGCCGTATACTCCGAAATCAAGAGCGGCAGTGTAGGCGCTGCGTAGAATATCGGTGGGTGCGTAGGTGTTTGTGTTTGCCTGAAAATATGCGACGATGAGGCTATCGGGGTGCTTTTTATAAATACGCTCTCTTTCAGCGGCAAGCTGACATTTTACGCTGTCGTAAATACTGCCGTCCGTTTTTTCGGTAAAATATCCGCTTCCGCTCATGCAGTAGATACATCCGCCCGTGCCTTTTGTACCGTCCTTGTTGGGACAGGTAAAGCCTGCGTCTATAACGGCTTTATAGACTTTTCCGCCGCAGACGGTTCTGTTATGGTAATTCAGCGTGTGGTAGCGCTTGTTGTCAAGGGAATAAGGAAACGGATTTTCTTTTTTCATAGCTCTCCTTTACATTTGCAGTATTGACTTTAATGTGCGAGGGGTGTATAATAAGCCTGTATCTGCATATCAAGCAGATAAATACAGAGGTATATGACAAATCAGGAGGAAATTAATATGCCATTTTGTCCTAAATGCGGAACAGAGTATCAGGAAGGCTCAAAGTTCTGCGCAAAGTGCGGCGGTAATCTTGACGGTTCGGTTGCTCCCGTACCCGTAAACCAGGGAAACGGATTCTTTCAGAAAATATTTGATACAAAGAATGTAACTTCTACAATGGACGCTAACGATATAAACACAGGTAAGGCAATGTCGATACTCGCTTATTGCGCAGGACTTGCATACATACTTGCAGGCTGGATATTCGGCGGCTTTATTGCAATCATCGTGCTTGCAGGTATGCTTGTAGCTCCCTGTTTCACAGCTGGCAAGTCAAAGTTCTTACAGTATCATCTTTCAATGATATTCCCTGCTATTCTCGGTGTAATGGCAGTGGGAGCTATTGAATACTTCTTTGCAAGAATTTTGTACAACGCTGTTTACTACGGTATTTTCTACGCTACATTCAACGAATTTGCCGCAGGCTTTGTAGGTGTTCTTTTAGCCTGGCTGATACACATAATATTCATGGCTGTACCGATAATCATACTGGTAACAGGCCTTATCAACGCTATCGGCGGCAAGGCTAAGGATCTTCCCCTTATCGGCAGATTCAAGCTCATATTTGAAAAGTAATAAACATAGGATAACCTGTGACAGCTCCCGAAAAAGCGGGGGCTGTTTTTTATACCCTCAGATATATTTTACACCGCTGTCGGCTGAATTTCAATACGGCGGAGTGTATCGGCGAAGAGCAGGGCTGTGTCTTTTATAATTACAATACAGCTCCCTTATGCGAATCGGGTTTCGTGTAAGGGAGCTTTTATTATTCGCCGTTATACAGCTTATAGTAGGTAAGGGCATCCTTCATAAAATGCTCGGTGACATTGAAATGCTCGGCAAGCTGCCATATTTCCGTAAGTCCGTTTCTTATTGCTTTTATGATAGTCTGGCGGGAAAAGGTGTGGCTTACTGCCCATGCGGTGGCACGGCGCTCGCAGCGCCCGCGGGGAATAACGGGGCAGCTTGCATCGTAAAATGCGCCTGTCATGCAGTGTCCGAGTTCATGTACGGTTTTCTCTTTTCTGTCGGCAAGACTTTTCACCTTACGGGGGTCGATAGCTATTATGCACATACCGTTTGTACACTGGCTCATTGCGCCCTGTCTTCCTTTCATGCGCATATCGACTATAAGTATATCATTCTCTTTTGCTATTTTTGAAACTGAATCCAATTATTGCCGCCCTCCCTTCAGAGCATTGTGCTGTCTTTAGCTTTATTTATATTTTGCCGTCCTTTTCTTTACTGCGGCGTAATTCCAGCTGAAGCTTTGCAAGGCGTCTTACGTCGTCAAGCACGTCGTCGTCGATTTCGGTATCGCCGAAAAGTGCAAATTTCAGCCGTGGGTCGGACACCTGTGCAGTATCTCTGCCCATTAAGAGAGTGTCGGTATCTGTACCGAAATATTCCGCTATTTTAAGCAGGGTTGCAAACGGAGGTTCACGCTTGCCTGTTTCGTAAAGGCTGTATGCCTGTTTTGTTACGCCGAGGAACTCGGCAACGTCTGCCTGTGACGCACCCTTTGCTTTGCGAAGGGATTTTATTCTTTCAGAAAATGTGCCGGAGGTATTCATATAGGCTTCTTCCTTTCGTATTGACATTTTGTTGTCTGAGATTATTATAACAACATTGTGTTGATATGTCAACATATGAAACAAATTGTTGTCAAATTTTATTCATATTTCACGAAGTTGAAGAAATATAACCACAAATAGTTGACAAAGCGCTGCCGATATGATATGATTATGACAACGGAAAGTTGAAAACGAAAATTCGTTGATTTTAATTAAGCCGTTTGATAACGATTATAACCTGTTTTGTGTACTAAAGAACGTACAATTTTAAAAAACGGAGGGGAGATATGTACAAATGTCTGAGATGTGACGGGGTATTTTGCCGTAATGAGCTGAAACGAAATGAGGAATACAGAGGTGAATATCAGGGAACGCCTGCATTTGAAAGCGAAAGATGCTGTCTGAGGTGCGGATACGATGTTGAGTACTGCGGCGAATGGGGGGACGATGAAGATGAATGTGTGATTCCGCTTGTCTGATATAACGGAAGGAGGTGACGGTAACGGGAGAAAGACGGTCAAACAAAATGACGCAGGGTGCGCTTGATATTATAAGACAGTGCATAGCGAACGGCTGTAACGACAGCAGAACAGCCGATATGCTCGGAGTTGACAGAAGCACGCTGAGCCGTTGGAAAGAGCGGTACAGCGAGGTAAGACAGCTTTATGAGAAAAAGGCGGAGCTTACTGACGAGGAAAAGGTGAAGCAGGTTGAAAACGCTTTACTTAAGCGGGCGATCGGATATACTCAGACGGAGGTTACACGGCAGGTAGGCAAGGACGGCAAGCTAGGCGTGGTAAAGACGGTTGAAAAACAGGTCATGCCGAGTACGACTGCACAGATATTCTGGCTGAAAAACAGGTGCGGCTATGAATGGGACGGCAGTATTTCGGACGATGATGAAAACGGTTGTGAAAGCGGAATCGTCGTACTGCCTGAGGTGGCGGAGGATTGATTGCTTGCGGCAGGCGTGGGGAGCAACAAGAGAGATATTGCAACAGCGGAGGTGAAAATTCGGAAAATGGATAATAACGGGGCTAAAAAAGAAAGGCGGGTGGTATGGTCGCCGCAGGAAAAGCAGGCGGAGTTTATGCGTCGGGGAGAATATGAGGCGCTTTACGGCGGAGCGGCGGGCGGCGGAAAATCGGACGCACTGCTTGCCGAGGCGCTCAGACAGGCGGATAAGCCGTGCTACAGGGGGATAATTTTCCGAAAGACGTATCCGCAGTTGACGGAGCTTGAGGACAGGTCGGCGGCACTGTATAAAGGCGCATATCCGAAAGCGGTATATAACAGGACAAAGCACTGCTGGAGCTTTCCGTCCGGTGCGAAAATCTACTTCGGGGCGATGCAGCACAGGAAGGACAGGCTGAATTACCAGGGCAAGCATTTTGACTTTGTGGGATTTGATGAGCTGACGCAGTTTTCGTGGGAGGAATACAGCTATATGTTTTCAAGAAACAGACCCGGCGGAAGCGGTACGAGGGTCTACATAAGGGCGACGGCAAATCCCGGCGGTCCCGGTCACTCATGGGTAAAGCAGAGGTTTATAACAGCGGGAGAGCCGTTGAAGCCGATAACCGAAAAGCAGACGGTTGTAAAGCCTGACGGAACGGAAATCACTATAAGCAAGTCGAGGGTGTTTGTGCCTGCTAGCGTGTTTGACAATAAAAAGCTGTTACAAAACGATCCTGAGTATCTCGCGAGCTTGTCAATGCTCCCAACGGCTGAGAGAAAGGCGCTTCTTTACGGGGATTGGGACAGTTTTTCGGGGCAGGTATTCACCGAATGGAGAGATGATCCTGAGCATTACAGGGACAGAAGATGGACGCACGTTATAGAGCCGTTTGAAATCCCGAAGCACTGGGAGATAGTGCGGGGATTCGATTTCGGATACACAAGACCTTTTTCTGTCGGGTGGTATGCGGTCGATACAAAGGGATGCATCTACCGTATAAGAGAGTATTACGGATGTACGGATAAGCCTAACGAGGGGCTTAAAATAGAGCCGTCGGTGATTGCGGAAAATATAAGGCAGATCGAGCGGGACGATCCGAATATAAGGGGGAGAAACGTGTTCGGTGTTGCTGATCCGTCCATATTCGACAAAAGCCGAGGGGAAAGCGTTGCCGACCTTATGGCGCGGCCGCCGAATTTTATAATATGGTCGCCGGGTGATAATTCAAGAATTTCGGGTAAGATGCAGTATCACAACAGGCTTGCTTTCAATAAGGACGGCGAGGCGATGTTTTACTGCTTCAGCACTTGCAGGGAATTTATCAGGACTATACCTGCGCTGATGTACGATGAAAAGAACGTGGAGGATATTGATACTGCGACGGAGGATCATATTTACGACGAATGCAGATATGTGCTTATGGAGCATCCTATTGCCGCACCGCTGAGACGTGCGGAGCTTCCTGCGGGCGACGATCCTCTTGACCAGAGAAAACGTGAGTGCAGGGAAACATTCTATATGATGTAAAACGGAAAGGAGAAATATGAAGAAGATAGGCAAGGAGCAGGTGCTTTCGGCAATACAGACGCTTGGAAGGTACAAAGAGGGGAAGGCGGTGCTTGATAAAAGAATCGTATCAAACGAGCAGTGGTGGAAAATGCGGCACTGGGGAGAGATAGGATACGATAATGACGATACAAGGCCTATGCCTGCATCTGCGTGGTTATTCAATTCGCTTGCCAACAAGCACGCAGACGCCATGGACAATATACCTGAGCCTGCGGTGCTTCCGAGGGAGAAAAGCGACGAGGAGGCGGCAAAGCAGTTATCGCTGATACTGCCCGCCATACTTGAACGGTGCGGATATGAAAAGCTGTACAGCGACGGCTGGTGGTATAAGCTAAAGAACGGCAGTATGTGTCAGGCGGTTGTGTGGGATCCTGAGATCGACGGCGGCAGAGGAGATATTGCAATAAGAAATGTCGATATACTCAGGCTTTTCTGGGAGCCTGGGGTAAAGGACATTGAAGAAAGCGCAAACCTTTTTTATGTAACGCTTGTCGATAAGGAGAGACTTTACGGAATGTATCCGCAGCTCAGGGACGATATAGAGGACGGAGTGTCGGGCGGTACTGACAGGGCCGAGAGGTACAAGACAGATGATAAGACGGACGACAGCGGCAAGGCGGAGGTCGTGGACTGGTACTATAAGCGTATCGTAGACGGGAAAAAGCAATTGTGCTATTGCAGATTCTGCGGAGAAAGGGTCTTATATTCAAGCGAGGACGATGAAGGCTGTGAGGGCGGCTTTTATCTGCACGGACGCTATCCGTTCATTATAGATCCTCTTTTCATACAGGAGGGAACACCGTGCGGATTCGGATATATAGACGTTATGCGTGACGCACAGATGTATATAGACAAGCTGTCGCAGGTGGTGCTTGAGCATACTGTCATGATGAACAGAAAAAGATATTTCATAAGACAGAACAGTGCGGTAAATGAAGCGGAATTTGCTGACCAGAGAAACAGATTCGTACACGTTGCAGGAAATCTGAGCGACGAGGACATAAGGGAGATAAAGCATGAGCCGCTTGACGGTGCGGTCATGAGCGCACTCAGCTTTAAAATTGACGAGCTTAAGGAAACGAGCGGCAACAGGGATTTCTCGCAAGGCTCAACATCGGGCGGCGTAACGGCGGCAAGCGCCATAGCGGCTCTCCAGGAGGCGGGAAGCAAGCTGTCGAGAGATATGATAAAGGGTACATATTTTGCGTTTCAGCAGGTGTGCTATCTCATAATCGAGCTTATAAGGCAGTTCTACGACACGCCGAGAAGCTTCAGGATCACCGGGGGATATGATTGCTTTGACAATTCGTCTATAAGGGAGCGCAGGCAGGGGCTTTTCGGAATTGAGCTTGGTATGAAGAAGCCCGTTTTCGACATAGTATGCACGGCATCGAAAAAGTCGCCGTTTTCCAAGGCTTCGCAAAACGAGCTTGCAAAGCAGCTTTTTCAGCTGGGCTTCTTTAATCCCGAAACAGCGGTACAGGCGCTGGGCTGTCTAGCGATGATGGATTTTGAGGGGAAGGAAGAAATTGAACGTGTGATAAGAGAAAATGCAGGAATGAAAGAGGTGAACGTATGACAAGGGTAAGAATAGACAAATCAAGGCTCGGCAGGGATATTTATATTACGGGACATTGCAGGAACGAGGGCGATAAATCGGCGGAGGCAACACTCGTATGTGCGGCGATGACTGCGCTTGCTCAGACGATAGCGCAGAATATATATGACAGCGAGGATACGGGCGATACGGATATTATAGACGTTACGCTGAAAAGCGGTCAGGCGATAATAAGCTATGTTACGGACGATGAAAATCTTAATACGGCGGTGGACGGCATTTGTAAGGGATTTGATATGCTGAGTGAGAATTATCCCGAATATGTTGACTGCTGCAGAAATGAGGGCTGAAAATGGCAGAGGTTGAAATTTCGCAGGCTGTCGGCGCTGAAAACGAGGAAAGCGGTCAGGCGGATACGCAAAAGGAGAAGCAGGAAAATGTCAGCCGTGCAAACGATGATAACGCTGTCGGCGGGAGCGAAAAGAATGACGGAGAATTATCCCGTGAGGAAAAGGCGGAACGATTCAGGCAGGCGGTGCTTAAGGCAAAGCGTGCCGGAGCGGCAAGGACCGAGGGAATAATCAGTCTTGCGGCAAAGCTGTGCGGTGCGGATAAGAGCGACTATGACGGTATTGAAAGTGCGCTGTCGGAGCGTGATTTTGAATATCGCAGAAGAAACGATATGGAATACAGGCTCGGACAATGGCAGGCGGAGAGCGAGAGGGTGCGTGAGATATACCCTGAGTTTGACCTTATGAGAGAGATGGGCGACAGGAGATTTTTTTCGCTGTGCTATAAAGGCGTGGGGCTTGCGGAGGCTTATCTTATCATACACAAGGACGAGCTTTTCACGGCGGCTATGGAATATGCAGCATCGGAAATTATGAGAAGCGGCATCTTCAGCAGCATAGGCAGAGCAAGAGAGGGTATGCTGTCGGCGGCAGGAAACACGCCGACAAGAGAAAAGAGGCTGTCAAAGAGCGACAGGCGGGAGCTTATAAGAAGAACGGAGAGAGGGGAGAGGGTGGTGCTGTGAGGGTTTTAATGAATGATGAATGATGAAGAAGGAATAATTGTGGTGGCACCTACGGTGCGGATTTTAAAATTGGGGTGGTGCGTAGCTAGGGTTACAGCGTGAAGCATAATGGTTGTGCCACGAGAAAACAATCCCCACCATAGTTGGCTCGGCTTGACCGAGCAACAGAACCTCACCCTTTTTCGAGAGCGGGCAAGAAAAGGGATAGAACTTGGCGAGGGATAGTTTTTGCTTAATGAATGATGAATGATGAAGAATGAAGAATTGTGGAGCGCACCTACGGCGCGGATTTTAAAATTGGGGTGGTGCGAGGCGAGGGATATTACGAGGTTGGCAAGGTTGAAGGAGTAGTTGGGTGGTATTACGGGAGGAGCAAGCTCCTCCCCTACGAAAAAACGTATAGAATAGTGAAAATGCAAAGCCGTTCAAGCACACAGATACTGTGCTACGAATAGAAGCAGAAATATATGGTTGCTTTGAAAGCTTATAGGGTAGTGGACGATTGCTGAAAGGGGTTTTCAGATATGCGCTGTAAGCGCAACAACAATTATTCATCATTCATTATTCACTATTCATTTAATAACAAGGTGGTGATATATGAAGATTGCAACGGGTGGGCAGGCGGGAAGATAAGAATATAAAAGTGCGGTCAGGGGACTGCAGGGGGAAATGTATTTTTATAAGGATACGGGAAACGGATAAAGCGGCGAAAGACAGCCGCAAGAAAGGAAATTTATATGAAGATTAAGGAAATGAAGTTAAATCTGTTTGATGTACAGACAACGGGACAGGCAAGCCTGTCCGCAGAAATGAAAACATTCTATGAGAATACGCTCATTGATATGGCAGAGCCTAAGCTGGTGCATGACCGCTTTGCGGACAAATATCCCATACCGAAGAACAACGGTAAGACTATAGAGCTGAGAAAGTACAGCTCGCTTGCGAAGGCTACAGCTCCTCTTGTAGAGGGCGTTACTCCTGCGGGAAATATGCTGTCGGTCACTGCTAAGACAGCGACTGTAAACCAGTACGGCGACTATATAAAGCTGTCGGATATGCTGGAGCTTACCGCAATTGACAACAACGTGGTGCAGTCGACAAAGCTCCTCGGCAGTCAGTCGGGCAGAACGCTTGACACCATAACAAGAGAGATAGTGAACGCAGGTACTAATGTAATTTATGCGCCCGATAAGGACGACAGTGAGGTGCTTTCGAGAGATCAGCTGAAAAAGGACTGCGTGCTGTCTGTTGATACGGTATTCCGTGCCGCCGCACAGCTTGAAAGCATGAACGCAGACGGTATTGACGGGGAGAATTATGTGGCGATAATACACCCTTATGCGGCTTATGACCTTATGAGGAGTGCGGAGTGGGTGGACGTACATAAGTATGCCGATCCCGAAAGCGTCTTCAAGGGTGAGATAGGCTCACTCGGCAACGTGAGATTCGTCAAGAGTACGGAGGCTAAGATATTTGCGGACGAGAGCTGTCCGCAGTTCTATCAGCTGACGGCCGACGCTAACTTCCTTGAGGGTAAGGATTATTACACAAAGTCGGGCGACAGCTATCAGAAGGCAAGTGTTTCGGCAGGCGGACAGGTCACTGCGTCAACATACTATGAGAAGAAGGCGCTGGCGGTATTCTCAACTCTTGTTATCGGAGCGCACGCTTATGCGGTAACAGATGTTGCGGGCGGCGGTCTTCAGCACATAGTAAAGCAGCTCGGTTACGGCGACGATCCTCTTAACCAGAGAGCGAGCGTAGGTTGGAAGGCTGTGCGTACTGCCGAAATAATGACAGACGAGTATATGGTGAGAATAGAGAGCTGTTCGCCTGTTTATTCGGAGAAGACAAGCGCTAACTGAGAGCGCTTATACAGATTCGGTGCGGGATTTGATAATTGCGGCGCACGGGCGGGTAAGGGGATGAGGAAGAATGAAAAATGAAGAATTGTGGTGCCACCTTCGGTGGGAATCTGAATTTGTGGTAGTGTGACGGGAGAGATAGTGCGGAGGAGGCAAGGGTGATAGTGCAGGGCGAGGGATAGTACAGAAATGGCATTGGGTAGTGAACGATTGTTGAAAGGAATTTTTTCAAATATGCGCTGTAAGCGCAACAACAATTATTCATCATTCATTATTCAT
>CAVJKI010000036.1:0-12245 GCA_963649995.1 Sodaliphilus sp. | reverse complement strand
CCAACTATTGACAAAGAGCCTTTTAAATTTGCACACATAATTTTTAATGTCCAAAACCCAAAAGCCTACACGACCAACAAAAATCGTGCAGGCTTTTTCTATTCATTTATATTTTTATATTCAATACGGCTTTTTCAGCAATGTTTCTTTCAGCGAGCAGTATTTATCCGCCCAGCATACGAGCCACGCTTCCTTACTTCTCGGCAGTCGTGTAAGCGTCAGCGGCCACATGTGGTTTATGATTATGCCGCGCTCTTTCAGCGTCAGCGGAAATGTATTTCTTGCATTACGCTCGGCGGTTACGGGGTGTGAAAAGCCGTGCAGTCCGTCCCTTGTAAATGCTCCGTCATGCCAGTCATACAGAAAAAAATCATGTAACAGCGCACCCTTTACCAGCGCCTCAACATCTATCTTCATTTTAAGCTTCTTGGAGTACATATAAGCATACAGACACACCATAAGACAATGCTCATAGGTAGAAATATCACCGTGCTGAGTATACTGCTTCATTTGCTGTACTTTTTCGTTTGCAAGTATCTGTCTCGCCGTTTTTATAAATCTGCGGTCGTCTTCCGTAAGCACAAACGTATCCTTATCAGTCATCCTGTTCATCGTTACCTCTGTATTCGGAAGCGTCATCTTCATCACGGTTCATGCTTCTTGATCTGAATCTCGGTATACGGGAAGCGATAACATCAAACCTGATAATATGAGAGCTTATGTTTGAAATACTGAATGTACTTCTCAATTTGTCGACATCGATCTGCCTTTTGGCTGTACACAAAAAGTCAATAGCCATTATAAGTATAACTATTGTTCCTGCGGCACAGATAAACTGGTGAAGCAGATGGCTCAGTACAAACATTGTTATATCTGAGATGACGTATGTTACAAAAAGTCCCATTACGCCCCAGAAAAGCGAAGATACAAGTGATATTCTGTTTTTATAGGTTATTCTGAACATACTGTAATCCCAGAACTGCTTACCGAATACGGTTTCCATAAGCCAGCCTGTGAAGTACTCAAGGGCAGTGCAGGCGATAAGCGCCACAAAGAACACCTGAAAGCCGTTGTTTCTGAACGGATGGCAGATAAACAACAGCAGAAGTCCGCCGACACCGTATATAGGAATATACGGACCTTTGAGAAATCCTCTGTTTATCGGACGCCTGTGATACAGCGATTCAATGGTTGACTCCTGTACCCAACCGATCATACAGTACATACAGAACGTAAATATACAATGTTCAATTCCGAAATGTTCCATAATAATCTCCGATTTATAGTATGACGTAGCTCTGTAAAAAATTCAGCTTAAAGAATATTTTGTTTTTCGCCAAAATATCCTATGCTCCGATTTTATTATATAGTATCTGTTAATTAAAGTCAATTAAATAAATCGCTGTTTCGCAAACGGACTTGTTTTTTGTGAGAACTGTTAAATGTGAATACCCTGTCGGAGCAAAAATCGGTAAAGTTAACATTCAGTTAATATAACGAAAACCCCGACTTTATAACAAATCGGGGTTTCGGTATCAAATTATATGCGCCTCAGTCGATCTCAACCATAACCTTCTGGTTGTATCTTACAGCGCCTGCACGCATGATCGTGCGGATAGCCTTAGCTATTCTGCCCTGCTTGCCTATTACACGTCCCATATCCTCAGGAGCAACGTGCAGATGATAAACAACAGTTCCGTCCTCTTTGGGTTCGTCAACTGTTACCCGGATGGCGGACTTGTCATCTACAAGGTCTTCCACCATAGCGATAAGCAATTTTTCCATTTTGATTTCCTTTCAGAAACAGCGCTTACTTTTCAGTAGCGATCTTAAGAAGCTTCTTTACTGTATCTGTGGGCTGAGCGCCGTTAGCAAGCCACTTGTCAGCCTTTTCCTTGTCGATAGATACAACAGAGGGTTCCTTTGTAGGATCGTAGTAACCGATTTCCTCAATGAAACGTCCGTCTCTGGGGTAACGTGAATCTGCAACTACAACTCTGTAGAAAGGAGCCTTCTTAGCGCCCATACGTCTTAATCTGATCTTTACCATTTTGTTCACCTCATAAAAAATTAAAAGTTTTAGTTTTTATAATCAAAGTGTATTGTCAAACACCATGAATTACCTGTAATCTTAAACGGCTTACATCGGGAATCCGCCCATGCCGTTCATTCCTCCCATACCACCCATGGGGAATTTCGGGAATTTGCGCTTTTTGCCGCCCTTAAGGCCCATCTGCTTCATCATCTTCTGCATACCGTCAAACTGTTTCAGAAGCTGATTAACATCTTCGACCCTTGTGCCGCTACCCGCCGCAATTCTGCGTTTGCGCTTAGCGTCTATTATTGAGGGCTTTTCACGCTCTTTTTTCGTCATGGAAGATATAATAGCCTTTGTGCGGTACATCTTACGCTCGTCTATATCTTCTTCCTTGACCTTTCCTGCAACGCCGGGGATCATCTTTATAAGAGATGAGATACTTCCCATCTTCTCGATCTGCTCAAACTGTGCGTACAGGTCGTTCATATCGAACTTGTTTTCCTGTAGGCGCTTTGCAAGCTTCTGTGTTTCCTTTTCATCTACCGTGACCTTAGCCTTTTCGATGAGTGAAAGCACATCGCCCATACCGAGTATTCTGTCAGCCATGCGGTTGGGATGGAACTGATCAAGGTCGTCCATCTTCTCGCCGACACCCGCAAACTTTATCGGCTTGCCTGTTACCGAGAGAACGGACAAAGCCGCACCGCCTCGTGTATCACCGTCAAGCTTTGTAAGAATAACGCCTGTAATGTCAAGCATATCGTTAAAGGATTTTGCAACGTTTACTGCGTCCTGACCCGTCATTGAGTCAACTACGAGCAGTATTTCATTAGGCTGTACCTCAGCCTTTATATCCTTAAGCTCGTTCATCAGGTCTTCATCTATATGCAGACGGCCTGCCGTATCAAGGATAACAACGTCAAAGCCGTTGTCCTTGGCATACTTTATCGATTCTTTTGCAATCTTAACGGGATTTGTCTGACCCATCTCAAACACATGAGCGTCAACCGATGCGCCGACTACCTTTAACTGGTCTATAGCGGCGGGACGGTAAATATCGCAGGCAACCAGAAGCGGTCTTCTGTTCTGCTTTTTAAGATACTTTGCAAGCTTTGCGGTATGAGTGGTTTTACCGGCACCCTGCAGACCGCACATCATGATAACGCACGGAGGCTTTGACGGGAAATCAATTCTTGCCGTATCGTTGCCCATGAGCTGTATCAGCTCATCATGTACTATATCAATTACCTGCTGTGCCGGAGTAAGGCTGTTCATAACCTCACTGCCTACAGCACGTTCACTTACCTTTGCTACGAAGTCTTTTACGACAGGAAAGCTGACATCCGCTTCAAGCAGAGCCATCTTGACCTCACGCATGGCTTCCTTTACGTCTTTTTCATTCAGCTTACCGTGATTTTTCAGCTTGCTGAATACCTTTCCGAGCCTGTCCGAAAGTCCTTCAAATGCCATCAGCCAACCTCCTTGTTACAATGTGTTCTTTATATCTTCAATAAGATTTTTCATTTTTTCTTTAACGGCGGCATCACCGACATTTTTATCGGTAAGCGACGAAAGGCTCTCGCATATATCGCATACTCTGCGGTATTTCTCCGCAAATCCGAGCGTTTCCTCAAGCTGATTGAGATATTCCTCAGAGGTGCGTATGCACTTGTGAACGCCCTGTCTTGTAATGCCCATATTTTCGGCTATCTCCGAAAGCGACAGATCCTCGTCATAATAAAGGCTGAGCGTATCATATTGTTTTTCCGTCAGCATACTGCCGTAAGTATCAAGCAGTATCGCCGTTTCGATATTCTTTGACATAATATGGCGCTCCTTTGTATGTCTGCCGATATTATTTGTCCGACAGCCTGCAAGCATGACCGCTTCGCCGTGCAAACAAGCCGCATATCTCACAAATCTACCGTGCAACACGAGCTGCAAATCTCACAAGCCCTTTTGTTATGCCGTTTCAAGCAGTGTAATGCTGTTTTGGTTTACACCCACCTGATATATTATACACAAAGAAAAGGCTGTTGTCAAGTAAAATGTGAAAAATTTATTTGTTGACGCTGATTTTCACGCCCTTTCCGCCGTATAACCTCTCGCTGAGTTCAGTCGGCTGAGTAAATCCTGCGTACAGCGTGTAAGTTCCGCTTCTTACCGCTCTTATTCCGTTATCGTCAACCGTTTCAAATGCGCTTTCGGGAATCTGCACGCTTATTTCTGTGCTTTCACCGTCAAACAACGACACACGTTCAAATGCGCAAAGGCTGTGATTTTTAACGCCGTTTTCGCTCTTTATATAGATCTGTAAAACGTCCTCGGCGCTTCTTTTTCCACTATTAGTCACCTTTACCTTAAGCGTACCGTCAGTGCATGATATATCCGAACACTCAAAGTGCGAGTATGTAAGCCCGTAGCCAAACGGATAAAGCACATTGCTTTCGTCCTCGCAGTAACGATAAGTCCTGTTTTTCATTGAATAATCGGTAAAATCGGGTAGCATATCCGCCGATTTATAGAACGTTACGGGTAGCTTGCCCGACGGCGAAACTTCACCGAAAAGTATTTCCGCAAGCGCCTTTCCGCCGTACTGTCCGGGATACCACGCATTGATAAGAGCGTTTCCCTCATATTCAGTATTAACACTGCTTCCCGCCGCAAGCACTGTTATGATTGGCTTACCCGTGATTTTCAGCTTCTGCAAAAGAACACGCTGTACCTCAGGCAATCGTAAATCGGGCTTATCTCCCGACGCAAACTCGTTGCCCGTATCGCCCTCCTCTCCCTCAAGAGTAGCGTCAAGTCCTACGCATACAACCGTCACATCTGCCGCCTCACAAGCCGCAACCGCCTCGGCATATCTGTCACCGGGGAGTGCCAGTCCCTGCGTTTTGTCACGGAACAACTGGCAGCCCTCGGCATAATAAACCCTGCCGTCAAAAGCGTCCTGTATTCCCTCAAGGAAGGTAATGCTTCTGTCGGGAGTACCGTTGTAATTTCCGAGAAGTGCCGCACGGCTGTCCGCATTAGGTCCTATTACCGCTATTGAGCTTATCTTATTTCTGTCAAGCGGTAATATACCGTCATTATGCAGTAGTACCATCGACTTTTCCGCCGCTTCAAGCGACAGCGCCTTATTGGTATCGCTGGCTATAAGCTCAAACGGAAGCTCGTCAAATTCGTTGTCGTCAAGCTCACCGAGCCTTATTCTCGTCCGTAAAGCGTGAATACACGCAGTACGAATATCTTCCTTTGTTATAAGTCCCTCCTCAAGCGCCGTAAGTATATGCAGATAAGTATTTCCGCAGTTAATATCACAGCCCGCTTTGAGCGCCATTGCCGCTGACTGCGGTGCTGTATCGGTGATTTTATGTGTTGTATGAAAATCTCTTATCGCCCAGCAGTCCGACACGAAATAGCCGTCAAAGCCCCACTCACGGAGCTTGCCCATAAGCATTTCCGATGCACACGCAGGCTCGCCGTTCACTCTGTTATAAGCGCCCATTACGCCCTCGACCCCCGCCTCTTTTACAAGCGCCTTGAAAGCGGGCAGATAGGTTTCTTCAAGCTCCTTTTCGCTTACCTTTGCATTGAACTCATGTCTCAGCGATTCAGGTCCGCTGTGTACCGCAAAGTGCTTTGCACAGGCGGCGGCACGCAGATACTTTTCATCGCCCTGTATTCCCTTTACAAAGCTGACGCCTAGCCGTGAGGTAAGATACGGATCTTCCCCGTAGGTTTCATGACCTCTGCCCCAGCGAGGATCACGGAATATATTGATATTGGGCGCCCACAGGGTAAGCCCCTTGTATATGTCGGTGTCGCTGTGCTTTTTGGCGCTGTTATACTTTGCTCTGGCTTCTGTGGAAACGACCTCGCCCACACGGTACATCATATCCTTGTCAAAAGCCGCCGCAAGTCCTATTGCCTGCGGAAATACCGTTGCCGTACCTGCTCTTGCAACGCCGTGCAAGCCCTCGTTCCACCAGTTGTAAGCCGAAAGTCCCGCCTTGCATATTGCAGGTGCGTCATATTTCAGCTGTTCAGCCTGTTCTTCCACCGTCAGCATATCGGTAAGAGCCACCGCTCTGTCATACGCCGAAAGATTTTTATCCTTATATTTTTCCATAACTACTCCTCGGAATTTTCCGTTTACAATTGTTGAATTGATTTTATCATAACTTACCGAAAGTTTCAAGACGGTCAGAGCATAAAAAACGGACAGCCTTACGACTGCCCGTACTATTCATATTATTCTGCTTACTGCTTGTCGTCCTGCGACTTTCTGTTACTGATAACCGAGCCTGCAACAATTCCTCCTACAAGGACTGCCGCACCCGCAGTGCTTAGAACTATCCAGCCGGGGAAAGCATTGCTTTCCGAAGTCTGTTCCGCAATAAGCCCGTTCTGCGTCATCTCGTTCTTTGCGTTGCTTCCGTTATCGGCAGGCGACTGCGCAGAAGCATAAACGCTTACGGTAAGTAATGTTGTTGCCAGCACAACTATTGAAGTGATTGTTTTTAATAGTTTTGTCATAATTTTCAGTCCTTTCATAGTTTTGCGTTTCATTGATATATTGTAAGGTGTATTTTTTCTTTCCTGATTTTAGTATATCACATAAAAACTGCAAGTCAACAATTATGACAAAACTGTAACTATTTTGTTACCGATTTGTAACCTTTTTCGGCTGTTTGGCAGGCGTATCAACTGCCAAACTTTTACCTGCGGACAAATAAGTGCTTCCATTATACAAAAAAGCGGCTGACAACCCAAAAGACATCAGCCGCATAACGGATATAATTGTACAATCCCTACATACATTATTAATCAAGCAATACAGTTAAATCATGACCGAAGCATATTAGGCACACTGCTATGTACAGAATCGGATTTGAAATAATGACAATCAACCGTTCTAAACCCGTTCTGCACGTTCGTATGAAATAAAATGTTGATAAAACAACGAACAAGAAAACAGCACACCATGCATAATAGACAGAATCCGATAATTCATTTAAAATACAAGCAATAAAGATAAAAATTAAAGAAATCACGAGCATGATAGCTCTGTCTTTAATATAAAAGCATGTATCGGTTTTGGTGATCAGCGTAATTACTATCGGAAGAAATCCGCCAAGTAAAGTGCTGAACAAACAGCCGAGCCTTAAAGCGTTTAATCCTGTGCCAATAGAAAAAATGACAAAAGAAGTTCCGAATGTCAGACATATTAATATTGGAAAAATCAACGAGCCAATAAGCTTTCTGCTTGTAAAATTATGCTTCATGAAACCTCCGATACCAAAACGCTACAGTTTAGTTTTGTTTTTTGCAGACCAATCTTGTTAATTTCGCCAAAGCGAAAGACGGCAATTGTACAACAAGCATTTCTAATACTATAATTACCGCATCGGTATAAACATCGGGATTAAAAAATTGGGAACTTCCACTACGGAGATAGTACAATAAATACACCCCCTCGTTTTCGAATATCAAGACAAACAGAAGTGTAATAACCGCACCGCAGAATATTACGTATACGGGCAAATCAAAACAAAGAACTGCCAGATACGTTATAAGTATTACCGCAACGAATGAGCAAGCTATTTGGATGTCTCGGATGTCATCAAAACTGCTGTTCATAACGTCCATAATAAAATGAATAAGTATATGAATTAGCAACACCAACACTTGCATCCCGATACCTAAACTTATGTTTTTTGCTATCTTCATTTGATCCTCCTGTCTGTCGATGTTGAATCAGATAGTATAACACCTGTAAGATATGTTCTTTTTCCTGATTTCAGTATATCATACAAAAAACGTAAGTCAATATTTATGACAAAACTGTAACTGTTTTGTTACCGATTTGTAGTTTTTTCTATTATTCGGCAGGCGTATCCGTATCAAGTATAAAGCTTCCGCTTGCAACGGTAACATTGACCCTTGTATCGGCATTACCGTAAGAAACGCTTCCGCTGCCTGCAAGCTTTTCGTTTCTTCCGTCAAGACCAACCTTTACCGAACCCGACGCAACGCTGTATGCCACCTGCGCACCTGTATCCTTCGGCAGGGAGATATGCGCCCTTCCGCTTGCTATTTTTGAATCTATGCCTGTAACCTTTTCTACGCAGCCGAGCATAAGCGAACCCGAGGTAACGGACGTATTCAATTCTCCTCCGATATTCATTGAAGTGATCTTGCCCGAAGTCAGACTGTAACTGCTCTTTTCGCTTGCAAAGCCGTCAAGCGTGATTTTGCCGCTCAGACACGACACATTGACATTTTTACAGCTATGTGTCCTTGCAGTAATTTCTGCCGTTCCCGATGATGTATTAATATCAAAATCACTCGTGCTGACGCTTGAAGCGATCCTGCCGCTGTATAGCTTTATCGCTGTTTTCTGTGCGGTATACGGCACATCGCCCGACACCGAGCCTGATGCCAGAGTTATGTCGGCATTGATAATCCCGCTGTTATCCCTGTAGCTTTGCGGCAATGATATTTCTATCCTTGTAGGAACACTTGCAAATGTCAGCAGTGTAAACAAGGAGAAGCCCTCTTTCTCATACACAGTAAGCACACCGTCCGTAACGTTACATTCGATCTTTTTCTTTTTATCCGCCGAACTGTAACTCACCTTTATCTCGTTATCATTGTTGTAGCTGAATACAGCGTCAGCGCTCAGAATACTTATATCAAGCCCTGACAATGTTTCATTAAAGGAAAATTCCTGCTTTTCCGATTTGCTGTCCAGAATACCATTCATATACTTCTCTCCTTCGATCACAGTCGGCAATGCCGTTACGGCACAGCCTAAAATTCCTACCGCAAGCATAACCGCAGATATTATAAGTATTATCTTTTTCATCAGAATCCCGCCTTTCTGCCGGTAAACGCCCTGACATGAAGTCTGCCGATCGACTTTATCATACCTACGAAGCCTTTTAGTATATTCGGTACAAATACCGCCATAATGCCTCCGAGACCCAGCACCGCAAGTCCTGCAAACACATTGAACAATCCCCCGAACATAACCGTTGTAAGGCTGTCAGCAATTAACGGCGTAAATGCTGCGACAATATTAAGAGCGCCCGATACAATAAACGAAAACGCTACTGCAATATAAGCGGCAACAAGAGATGCCAATGTCGGTATCGCCCAGTCAAGTACAAGCAGATCAAGCAATATCACGCCTGCTATCATTCCGCCGTTCGGCGATACATTATTTATAGGTGTCTGCCTGTTTTCCTGTGCCTTATGCGCAGGCTCGTTTACATACATTCCCGCCGTATTTTCATGTGCCGCTGTGTTACTGTTTTCTGCTGCATATTCACTCACGATTTCCGCAGGGTCGCCGAGCTTAGCGCATATCTCACTTTCGCTTTCACCGTTTTTTACACCCTCTGAAAAGTGTCGTTCAAAGTCCTCTGCCATTTCGTCAAACGGCAATGAACGCCTCAGCGCCTCTCTTTGCAGAGCCGCCATAAATTCTGCTCTTGTATTATAAATCATCTCATTTCCCTTTCATCAATCAATACCCAGTATCCTGTTTACGGATTTATAGAAATCCGTCCATTCGCTTATCTGTACAGCAAGCTTTTTCCTGCCGACATCGGTAAGCGAATAATACTTCCTCGACGGACCTTCATTTGATTCAACAAGATACGAGGTGATGCACCCCTCGTCCATCAGCCGCTTCATAAGCGGATATATAGTTCCCTCTGTAATATGGATACTCTCCGAAATAGCATTTACCAGCTCATAACCATAGCAGTCACGCTGTGACAGCAAAGCCAGCACGCAAAGCTCCAGTGTTCCTCTTTTAAGTTGCGGATTCATACACCGCTCCTTTCAGTTCTTATGTATTAAAACAGCACCACATAATTGACATTGATACCCTTGCCGCACGCTTGCATTTTTCCGTAATACGGCGCAATCACACGGCAATGGTTTTGCGGTATGCCTTAAGCATATCACAATGTACCTTGCGTTGCAAGGTAGCCTATTACAGAATATAGCACCGTACATTCTCGGAATTCAGTGCATTATGCACAAAAGCTCAGCCGAAGCTATAACAGAAATACTGCCGGCAAAAAAACAGGCTGAAATAACGATGAGAAAAAACACGTCTGATAAATTAATCGTCTGATATTAACTTATAAACAAAACCAAAAACGCATATCGCTCACCGTTCCGAAAGGTTACAAATTGCGCTTTACAGGCTGTCCCCTGCACTTCTTACACCCCTCAAAGGTTACCGATGGCTTACAATTTTCACTTTATTTAAGTCGTTTGCTTAAAACAACTTAATAAATCTACTTAAAATTACATATATTTGATTAATTTTTCACATATATTTACCCTGCTGTTTGTACACTTTAACCAAAATACATGATGATAAACTGTAGAAATAGTGAATTGAAATTTTATCGCTTTTCGGTTATAATATAAATAACTTGATGTAAACGTATACATACAAGAAGAACTTTAAGGAGGACAAAAATGAAACTCTCAAAGAGAATACTCGCTTGTGCAGTTACAGCGGCTATGGCAACATCAATGCTTTCAGCCTGCAACGGTGCAAGCACACCAAGCGGCACTACAAGCAGTGCAGGCACATCTCAGAGCAATTCAGGCACAACAAACGAAAGTAACAGCGGTACAACCGATAATTCTTCCACAGGCGGTAACAGCGGCAACATTGTAGAAGCCCCCACAAACGGCGATACACTTAAGTGGCTCGGTTACTACGACCTGAATACTGATGATAAGGAAATCGTTGACAAGTTCAACGATGCAGGATATAAGGTAGAATATATTGCAACAAGCTCAACCGAGTTCTTTACAAAGCTCGCTCAGCTCGTTGCATCATCAGACTCTCCCGATATGGTTCGTTACGAGTGGCAGTCTTATCCCCACGGCGTAGCAAACAACCTCTACACTTCACTTGACAGCTATATTGACTTTGACAGCGATACATGGTCAGGCATGAAGGATATGATCGAAAACTTCAACTACGGCGGAAAGCACTACTATGTTCCTTGCCGTGTAAACGCCGGCGTTGTACTTATATACAACCAGACAGCGCTTGACGACGAAGGTATCAAGGCCGATCCGTTAGAGCTTTATAAGGAAGGCAAATGGACATGGACAGCATGGAAGGATATAATGACCGAATGGTGCAACATCGGTGACGAATACTACGGCGTTATGCCTACAGGCTTCGTTGCTATGCCTTTCATAGTTTCAACAGGTACAACTCTTATTGATGTTGACGGTCCTAACAAGCAGATCATCAACAACATGAAGGACGCTAACGTTCAGAGATGCCAGGACTTTCTTGCAGACCTTGCAAACCAGGGTATGGTAAACGCAGAATATACCGGTCCCGACACTTGTCTCTCAGAAACAAAGACACTGTTCGCAGAATTCGGACTTGACTGGGGCTGGACTTCAGCTCAGTCAGCCGCACTTGATCAGGACATCAGATTCGTTCCGATCCCCAGAGATGACCAGGCTGACAAGTACTACATGAATACCGATACATTCGGTTACCTTGTTCCCGCAGGCGCTCAGAACATAAAGGCTGCTATCAAGTACATGGAAATCTGCCGTCTTGACGAAATCGACCCCGAAAGAATGGCTAAGGCTAAGGCAGAAGCTACAGCAGAGCAGCTCTACTACCCCAAATGCCCCGAGTGCGGTGTTTCTACAGCCGACAAGACTTTAGCAAAGTGTCCCAGCTGCGGTGCTGAACGTAGAGTAAACAAGAAGCACGCCGCTATGTCAGAGGATCTGTATCAGCTTTCTATGGATCTTAAGGATACAACAAGCGATAAGTTCACATTCCTCTTTGACGACTGCTTCGGCTTCTCAACAGAGCTTACAACAATGCTCCAGCAGGGCGACAGCGAAGGCAAGGGTTGCGTTCTCGGCGGACCTTTCAAGGCAGGCGAATCCTACACAAGTCTCCGTGATTCATACTACGGTACTGTAGAAGCATTCCTTGAGCCTTACAGAGCTTTAATGCAGCAGAACTAAGGCTTGAAAAAGCATTATACAGAGTAACTCAATAACGAAAAAGGCACCGAGTGATCGGTGCCTCAGTCTGTAGAAAAACCCCGATTTGTTTGCAAATCGGGGTTAAAATTATGCCTGAACACAAGAATCACGCTCAAGAATAGCGAAAACCAAGAAAAAT
>CAVJKI010000035.1:0-12400 GCA_963649995.1 Sodaliphilus sp. | reverse complement strand
CTACGACAGAACGGCTTATTTCGGAGCGGACGACCCCGACCTCAGAATTACATTCGACAGAAATATCCGTTGGAGAACGGACGATGTTGACCTTAAAATTGCACCATACGGCGAACAGATACTTGATAAGGGCTATTCACTGATGGAAATAAAGGCGGCAGGCTCAATGCCCGTATGGCTGATCGAGCTTCTTGCCGATGGAAAAATCAAGCAGACTTCGTTCTCGAAGTACGGAATGACATATATGACAATGCTCAGAAGAAGCATGGGTTTAAAAACAAAAAAAGTAAAAAGCGAGGTAACAGTAAATGTTTGATACAGTAATAGAAGGAATTTTCAGCGGTGCGGCTGATATAACACTCGGCGGTTTTCTTATCGGTGTCGGCTCGGCGCTGGTACTCGGTATAGCGATGGCGTTCATATATATGTACAAAAACACCTACACAAAGAGCTTTGCAATCACTCTTGCTACGCTCCCTGCGGTAGTCAGCATTGTAATTATGATGGTAAGCGGATCGATAGGCGCAGGCGTTGCGGTAGCGGGAACGTTCTCACTGGTAAGATTCCGCTCGGTACCCGGTACGGCAAAGGAGATAGGCTCGATATTCCTTGCAATGGCGGTAGGTCTTGCCTGCGGTATGGGTTATCCGCTGTACGCACTGATATTTGCTGTAATTATGGGCGTTGCAAATATTGTACTTACTACTACCCCGTTCGGCGAATCAAAGAAGAACGAGCTTGACAAGGTACTTCATATAACTGTTCCCGAGGATCTGGAATATGCGGGAGCATTTGACGATATATTCGGTAAATACTTATCACAGTACAAAATGGCACAGGTAAAGACAACAAACCTCGGCAGTCTGAATAAGCTCACCTATAATATCACGCTCAGCCGTGCAGGCTGTGAAAAGCAGATGATAGATGAACTCAGATGCAGAAACGGCAATCTTGAAATAAACATAACTTCACAGAGCATGGACAGCAGAGAACAGCTCTGAAAAAACGTTCTGATATGAAAGGCGGTAATTTTATGAAAAAGAAAATATTAGCTGTAATAGTTGCTACAGCACTTATAGTTTCATGCTTTACCTCATGCGGTAACAACACATCATCACAGGAATCGTCACAGGTTACAAGCAGTACGGCAAGCAGTTCCGACAGTAACTCTACAAGCAGTGATACAAGCTCGGCATCGGACAACAGTTCATCGGACAGTAATCAGGGCAATTCTGACAGCGACAAACAGCTTACGGCAGACGATATGTTCTCTGACCGTGATCTGTCGGGAGATTACTCCGACTGCGTTGATATAACACTCAGCAACAGCACGGCAAGCTGTAAAGACAGTTCGGTAACAGTTGCGGACGGCTCGGTTACTATAACCAAAGCCGGAACGTACAAGCTCAGTGGTACATTCACGGGACAGATAATCGTAAATGTCGGTGATGATGAAAAGGTACAGCTTGTTCTTGACAATGCGAGCATCACAAAGGACGGCAGTGCGGCGCTGTATGTAGTAAACGCAGACAAGGTATTTGTAACGACCGTGAGCGGTACGGAAAACACGCTTTCTTCCACAGGCGAATTTACGACAAGCGAAGATGAAACCAATGTTGACGGTGCGGTGTTCTCAAAATCCGATATTACCTTCAACGGCAACGGCACGCTGAACGTTAAGTGCGAAAGCAAGCACGGTATTGTTACCAAGGACGACCTCAAAATCACAAGCGGAACATACAATATAACCTCCGCATCGCAGGGGCTTTCGGGCAAGGACAGCGTGAGAATCGCAGGCGGTAATATCACCGTTACTTCCGGCACGGACGGAATCCACAGTGAAAATGCGGACGACACTGAAAAGGGATATGTATATATCTCCGGCGGCACGCTCAGTATCACAAGCGGTAAGGACTGCATTGACGCATCGGGTACGATCGATATAAAGGACGGCACGTTTACGCTTAAAGCGGGCGGCGGTTCATCGGAAAAGACAACCGGCAATGACAGCGAGTCTTATAAGGGCATAAAGGCTGACGGTGCGCTGACAGTTTCGGGCGGTACGTTTACCATAGATACGCTTGATGACGCAATCCACAGCAATACTGATGTCACAGTAACGGGCGGCACTTTTGAGATAAGCACGGGCGACGACGGTATCCATGCCGACAACAACACAGTGGTCAGCGGCGGTGAAATAAGCATTGCAAAATGCTATGAAGGTCTTGAAGGTCAGACGGTTACAGTAAGCGGCGGTAAAATAACACTTACGGCATCGGACGACGGTATAAATGCCGCAGGCGGCGACAACGGAGGTATCGGCGGCGGATTCGGTCCTGATTCATTCTCGGCAGACAGCAATGCAAAGATCACTATTACAGGCGGTGAAATACACGTCAACGCAAGCGGCGATGGACTTGACTCAAACGGCGATATTGAAATATCGGGCGGTACGGTTTATGTATACGGTCCTACAAACGATGGTAACGGCTCGCTTGATTATGAAAATAACGCTGTGATAACAGGCGGTACAGTGCTTATAGCAGGCTCAAGCGGTATGGCTATGAACTTCGGCTCAGAGTCAACGCAAGGTTCTATACTCGCAAGCACAGGTAACGCAAGTGCGGGAACGACCGTAAAGCTTACCGATTCAAGCGGTAATGTAATTGCAGAGTTCACACCTACAGTAACATTCCAGACAGTTGTTATAAGCACACCCGATATTACTTCTGACGGAACATATACCTTAACCGTCGGCGACAGTACGCAGGAGATCACCATGTCGGGCTACATCTACGGCAGTGGTATGGGCGGAGGTCAGCCCGGCGGTAACGGAGGCTTCGGCGGCGGCAACCGTCCCGATGATAACGGTCAGGAATTCGGCGGAGGTAATCCTCCTGATATGAACGGCGGTCAGATGCCGAACGCATGATAACAAGTTAAGTTTATATACACCTTACAGCAAAACTGCCCCGACGGGTTTTATGTCCGTCGGGGTGGTTTTTTGTCAGATAATCTATAATCGTGCGGGTGAGATAAAAATACAGCTGTCGCACATGACGACAGCTGTGATAATGTTTACTTCTTTGCAAGCTCGTATGCTCTTGCAGTGCAAGCCTTGCAACACTCATAGACCGTATCGGTGAGCTTGCCCTCATAGAGTTTATCAAGACCTGCGATGGTTGTTCCGCCGGGGGAAGAAACCTGCTTTATAAGCTCATCTACCGTCATGCCCGAATCTGTGAGCATCATTGCAGAGCCTACAAGCGACTGTGCAAACAGCTTAAGAGCCGCATCGGGATCAATGCCTACGCTCTTTGCGTAATCTACAAAGCCCTTTGCGTAAAGGTAGATAAAAGCGGGTGAACTGCCGTTTATTGCGATTATCTCTTTCATCTTGTTTATCGGAACTTCCTCGGCAATGCCACAGCTCTCGATAACGGATTTTGCAAAAGCAAATTCTTCATCTGTTACTCCGTCTGCCTTTGATATTGCACTTGCGCCGAGACCGAGCATCATGGGGGTGTTGGGCATAACCAGCACTACCTTTGCATTCGGTATGGTATGACTGCGGATAAAATCCTCGGATATGCCTGCACAGATAGAGATTATGACCTTGTCGTGTGTTATGTCGTTTGCGATAGTGTCAAGCACACCGCCGAGTACCTGCGGCTTTACCGCAAGCAGAATGTAATCGCACTTTTTAACAAGCTCACATTCGCTCTCACATGGCTTTACGCCGAATGAGGAAAGTGCTTCGAGCTTTGCCGTATCCTTATCATACGCCGAAACGCTTACCTGCATATCGGATGAGCAGATACCGCGCATTATTGCACTGCCCATATTTCCTGCGCCTAAAAATCCAAGTTCAGTCATATTAAATCCTCTTTTCCAGTCAAGCTGAACGTTTTTCTCTGAATGCGGCACGGTATGCCACCATTACGGGATAAAGAACGAGAAGAAGTATGAATACTTCTATCGGGAGCATTACCGCATTCTTTACTATTCTTGCCGCAATTTTTACCCAGAACACTTCGGGAGCAAAATATCCCATTATAACCATTGCTACAGTATTCATGAATACGTTACATACAAGGTTTACCGTAAACTTTGCCATGAATATTCTGAATACCTGCACGCCGTTTGTCTTAACTCCGCTTAAAAAAGCGGATCTGCTTGAAAAATCAAGCTTCACGGGATTTAGTCCGTAAAGGAATATTCCGAATATTACCGCACCTGTCACCTCAACAAGCGTGAATATCGGTGAAAATGCACCTGTTGGTTTTACCAGAAAGCCGAGCAGATCGGTAATTGTTCCTGCTATACCTGCAACTACGGGACCGTACAGCATGCCGATAGACGCAAGACCGACAAACGCAAAGCTGATCTTCAACGTTTCGGTCGGCATGATCATTACAAATTTCAGTGCTATCGAAACACCGATAAGAAGTGCCGTTACGGTAAGGCAACGAATAGATTTCAGTTCCTCAAACGACTTTTTGAAATTACGAAAAAACGCCATATTTACCTCCTCAATGACGCAAGCTTACGCAATCGCATAATGTGGGATAAATACGGCGATTATCTCTTATATGCAACAGCGAGATGCGGAAAACGTACCGCCACCCTTGTGGTGTTCGTCCTGAGGACAACTCCCCGTCCCTCAGGCACTTTACGCACGTTAACCTACTCTGTCAGCTGTACCGCTTTTAATTTCGGTACAGTCTTTTATATAACGGATAGCCCGTTACTGCCTTTTAAATCAGAAGCTGATCTCATTAGCGATCTTGTACAGATCGTGAGGGAATTCCTTCTTCATCTTGAGAGCTTCCTGAATGTCATAGTCTACGACTTCATTGTGCTGAAGACCTACAACACGGTTGCCGATGCCCTTTGAAAGGAGATCTACTGCATAGTAACCGAGTTCACTTGCAGCTACTCTGTCCTGAACTGTGGGGCTACCGCCTCTCTGAACGTGTCCGAGGATAGTTGCACGGCTTTCAACTCCTGTTGCCTGCTCAATTTCCTTAGCAAGCTGTTCACTGCCGCCGATACCCTCGGCAACAATAATGATGAAGTGGTGCTTACCGCTCTTTTGACCTTCGATTATCTTTGCGATAACATCGTTTACTGTGAAAGGTTCTTCCTTAGTGATGATGTATGTTGCGCCGCAAGCGATACCTGCATTGAGTGCAATGTAGCCTGCGTTTCTGCCCATAACCTCAACTACTGAGCATCTGTCGTGTGACTGCGCTGTGTCACGGAGCTTGTCAACCATTTCAACAACAGTGTTCATAGCTGTGTCATAACCGATAGTGTACTCGGTCATTGAAATATCGTTATCAATTGTGCCGGGAACGCCGATGCTGAGGATTCCTCTTGCAGAAAGGTCAGCCGCACCTCTGAATGAGCCGTCGCCGCCTACAACTACAAGACCTTCGATACCGTTATCTTCACAAGTTTTCTTAGCCTTCTGAAGACCTTCCTCATATCTGAACTCTGCACATCTTGCTGTATAAAGCATTGTGCCGCCTCTCTGAATTATATCAGATACGCTTCTTGCATCAAGAGGAATAATATCGCCGTTAATAAGTCCGTTATATCCTCTGCGGACACCTACGACTTCCATTCCCTTTGCAATAGCTGCTCTTGTTACCGCACGGATAACGGCATTCATACCCGGTGCATCGCCGCCGCTTGTTAAAACGCCAATCTTTTTCATAATATCGTACATCCTTCCTTAGAGGTCACCCTCCGAGATTATTTACACACATCTTAGTTTACTCCTAAAATGCAATTTAGTCAAGAGGTAAATTCATTTTTTCGACTTATTTTATGATTATATTGTTTTTGCCGCAAATCCCGTTCAATTTTTGTATAAAATCACTGTTCAGGTCAACTGATAAATTCGGCGGAAGCGTTACCGTTTCCCGTGTGTTGTCAAAGCATATTTTTGTAAGAGTGTTACCCTTGTTTACTCGTAGAAGTGATTTGACAGCCGGTATATTACTGTCGCTGCGTGAAGAAAAGCGGATATATAACGTCTTATCCTTCATACTGTCGTCTGCTTTGCGCAATTTTTCCAAATCGGGTACGGTAATTACATTTATAAGGAGCTTTGGCGCACCCTCGTCCTCAACGGACACAGTTCCCTCAAATGCATACACCTTGCCCGCCTCCAGCATAGAGGAATACTGCTCATACAGCTTAGGGAACACAAGTCCCTCAATTTCACCGCTCATGTCCTCTGCTTCGACAAAGCACATGGTTTTATTTGATTTTGTGATATGACTTCGTATTGACGATAACAGCGCTACTATTTTCACATTCTGCTTATCTGTCGGGTTTTCGATAATGCTTCCGATATTGACATAGCCGTAATTGTGTGCAATTTTATAATAAGGCTCTGCGGGGTGACCCGAAATATATATTCCGAGCATCTCCTTTTCAAGCGCCAGAAGCTGTGCGGGAGAATATTCATCAACGGGCTTTATCTCAAACTCATTTGCCGTAACAGCGTCGTCATCGCCGAGCAGGCTCATCTGTCCGTCAAGGTCGTGACGCTGTGACAGTGCGTCCAGAATAATCTCAAACGACATCATCATTTCACGACGGTTATTACCCAGTCCGTCAAGCGCTCCGCACTTTATAAGCGATTCCAATGCACGCTTGTTCATATTCTTTCCCGACATTCTGTCGCAGAAATCAAAAAGGGATTTAAACGGCCGTTTCTTTCTTTCTTCAATTATATCGGTTATCATGTTTGCACCGATATTCTTTATTGCGAGCAGACCGAAGCGTATACCGCTGTTTTCACAGGAGAAGCCTGTATCGCTGTAATTTACATGAGGCGGAAGAAGCTTTAATCCGTGCTGTGCAAGGTCGCCGATGTATTCCGCTGTTTTTCCGCCCCAGCCTATAACGCTTGTGAGCAGTGCGACCATATATTCCTTATAATAATGACATCTGAGATAAGCTGTGCGATAGGCGAGGAGTGAATATGCGGCGGCGTGGGATTTATTGAACGCATAGCTTGCAAAGCTCATCATATCATTGAATATCTCATTTGCAGTCTTTTCGTCCACGCCCTTGCCTACTGCGCCCTCAACGAATGTGACACGCTCCTTAGCCATTACCTCAGGCTTTTTCTTAGCCATTGCTCTGCGGACAATATCTGCTCTGCCGTAGGAGTATCCCGCAAGCACACGGCATATCATCATTACCTGCTCCTGATACACGATACAGCCGTAGGTAACGTCAAGAATACTCTTTAGCAATGGGTGCTTATAATGTATGCTTTCGGGGTGCTTTCGGTTTTCAAGATAAGTCGGAATAGAGTCCATGGGACCGGGACGGTAAAGAGAAAGCGCCGCTGTCAGATCCTCTATTGAACGAGGCTTCATGCGTGACAGAAGCGAGGTCATACCGCCGCTTTCAAACTGGAATATGCCGAGAGTTCCGCCCGACGACATCATATCGTATGTTTCGGTATCGTTTTCGGGTATCTTTTCTATATCAAAATCGGGATTGTTTCTCTGTACCAGCTTACAGCAGTCCTGTATTACGGTAAGATAACGCAGTCCGAGGAAGTCCATTTTAAGCAGTCCGAGCCGTTCAATAGTGGTCATCGTATACTGCGTCATAACTTCGCCCTCGCCGTTCCTGTAAAGCGGAACATAATCCGCAACGGGGTCACGGGTAATCACTATTCCTGCGGCGTGGATAGAGGTATTCCGCACCATGCCCTCTATCTTCTTGGCAGTTTCGATAAGCAAGCTCACTTCATTATCCGATGAAGCCAGCTTTACAAGCTCCTTTTCGCTCTTAAGTGCCGAATCAATAGTTGAGTGCAGGGACATCGGGATAAGCTTTGCCACCGAATCTACCTTGCTGTACGGCAGACCCATTGCTCTGCCTGCGTCACGGATAGCGCCCCTTGCCGCCATTGTACCGAAGGTTATGATCTGTGCTACATGATCTCTGCCGTACTTATGCACGACATAATCAATTACCTCCTGTCGCCTGATATAGCAGAAGTCAACGTCAAAATCGGGCATGGTGACACGTTCGGGATTTAAAAAACGCTCAAACAGCAGATTAAAGCGTATCGGATCAATATCGGTTATTCCGAGACAATAAGCGCATACGCTTCCTGCGCCCGAGCCTCTGCCCGGACCTACAGCAATGCCTTTGCGCTTTGCATAGCCTATAAAATCCGCAACAATAAGGAAATAGTCGATAAAGCCCATTTTCTTTATTACCGACATTTCGTATTCCGCACGGTCGGATATTTCTTTCGGCACGAGGTCGCCGTAGCGCTTTACAAGACCCTTTCTTACCTGCTCGGTAAAATATATTTCGTTGTTCTCATACCCCTCGGCCTTGAAATAAGGCAGAATGGTATGGCCGAATGTGAAGGTCACATTACATTTTTCCGCTATTTTTACGGTATTGTCATAGGCAGACTGCGGGAAACCGAGCTGTTTCATTTCGTCCTCGGTTTTAAGGTAAAATTCATCTGTCGGAAACTGCATACCGCTTTTATCGTTAAGCGTCGTATTGGTTGCGATGCAGGTAAGCACACGCTGTATATAGCTGTCATCCTTTTCAACATAATGAGCGTCATTTGTTGCAACAACGGGAGTATCGGTATCTCTTGCGATACGCAGAAGGTACGGCAGAATACGTTCCTGTTCCTTTATGCCGTGATTCTGAAGCTCTATATAATAATCCTCGCCGAAAATATCCTTATATTCTTTTACAAGGCTTATTGCTTCCGCAAGTCTGCCGTCAAGAAGCGTTCTCGGAAGCTCGCCCGAAAGGCAGGCGGAAAGGCAGAAAAGACCTTTTGAATACTCCTTCAGCAGCTGCTTATCCACTCTCGGTCGGTTGTAAAATCCCTCTGTGAAGCCCAGCGTTACAAGCTTTGAAAGATTTTTATAGCCCTCGTTATCCTTGCACAGGAGAATAAGGTGATGCGGCTTCATATCAGCCTTTGTGCTTTTATCAAACCTTGTGTGCGGTGCAACGTATACCTCACAGCCGATGATCGGCTTGATGCCGTTTTCCACACATTCGTTGTAAAAATCAACACAACCGTACATCACACCGTGATCGGTTAAAGCAACAGCGGTCTGTCCCATTTCTTTTATATGACGAACAAGCCCTCTTATACGGCAGGCGCCGTCAAGAAGGCTGTATTCACTATGAACGTGCAAATGTACAAATCCGCTCACTTTTATTCTCCCTGTTTTTCTTCTCCTCTCAGCGTATCGGCGATAAGGCTTATCTTTTTAAGTCTGTGGTTTACTCCGCTCCTGCTTATAGGCGGTTCAAGCATTTTTCCTATATCGCTGAGTGACAATTCATGCGCGGCAAGGCGTATCCTTGCGACCTGCAACAGCTCATCGGGCAGATACCCCTCTCCCCTTTTTTCAAATATGTAGCTTATATCGTCCGCCTGCTTCTGAGCGGCGGCGATCGTTTTATCAAGGTTTGCCGCTTCGCAGTTTACAGTGCGGTTTACGTTATTGCGTACTTCCTTGAAAATCTTTACATTCATTATCTCCATAGCCTGCATCATAGCACCCATATAGGTCAGCATATCGGAGATCTTTTCGCTCTCTTTTATGTATAAAAAGCTACTCCCTCTGCGGCTTGAAAGCTTTGCGCCCATACCATGCTCCTCAATCATTGAGAGGATATTCAGGCATTTGTTTTCATCATGCAGAAAAAGCTCCAGCTGATAACCCTTTTCGGGATTTGCAACCAATCCGCAGACAAGGAAAATGCCTCTGAGATACACTCCGAAAGCATCATCGCCCGAGCAGTCGGGAATCGGGTAGGCATAGCTCTTGTCAAACAGCGTTACCGTATACAGAGTTCTTCCTCTGAAAACGCTTTCACCGACTTCATATTCTGTGCCGACAGCTTCAAATGCATCTGCTATGCAGGCGGCGGCTTTCTTGTTTTCAGTATTGAAAAAACAGCCGTCGCCGTCCTCCGTCATGGCATAAGCCGCTCCCTTTGACAAAAGCTCAAGCTGTTTTTTGCTGTGTTCCGCCTTGCACAGCTCATTTTTTACATCGGCGGCAAATGACATCAGGATCGCTCCTTTATATATTATTACATAAATTACAATCCGATTTCCGGCATTGCGCCGATTATCGCATTTTTCTCATTGGAATTCAAATAATTATTATTCAGCAAGGCTTTATCGTATCTTAGATAAGTGCCTTTTGTTTTTTCCGTAAGTACAGCGGTAAAAAATCTTTCCCAACTGAAATATCTGCCGCTTTCAATATAGTCATACGGCTTTACAAGTATTTCGTTTATTTCCTTATCCTTTACTATACCAGAACGCAGAATTATCCACTCGAATGATTCAGGCAGATAAAGCACGATATTTCTCGCTTTCTTCAGCGAAAGCACACGTTCTATTTCAGGACCGAATGCGGCGCCGTCTGCGATCACAAGTGCTGTATCATATTTTCTTGTTACAAGCTCACTGTATATTTTTGTCTTGCTTCCGGCACTAACACATTCTATTCCATAATCGGAAAAATAATTTTTGAAAAATTGATAACCGCATTTTGAATCCTCGGTTATAACCAGATCGGGCTTTACCGTAATATCGGTTTCCACACAGCAAAGAGGATAAAACTCAGAATAAAGCCTTTTTGTACCCTGATACCTGTTACCTGATACATTCTTTATGCCGTATATTTCTTTAACGCTGTACGGAAGATTGAAAAGCGAAGCTCTTGTTGCTATCACATAATAATTATCCGTATTTTTTATTGTCCTTGCAAAATCCTCTGACGTTACAAACTTATCGCCCTCATCAATAAATATGATACTGTCGTGTATCAGCTGAAGATTTTCCTGCCAGCGTATACCCATAAGCACTGTGCATTGTTTTTCACAGCTTACGGCAACACCGCTCGCCTCACCGTTTTCCTGATATGCCGCTATCATATCTATGAGAGTGGTTTTTCCTGTTGCACTGTCGCCGCGAAGTATAGTTATATTTCTTATTACGGAAAATCTGTACTGTATGCGGCGGCTTTTTACTACTACCTCATATTTACCTTTCACAGTGACACCGCCTTATAAATACAAGCCTGCATTCATTACATATTCCTGCATATTGTAAACCGTTCTGCCGTTGTTGATGATTTTGATTTCAAACGGCTTATCGCCGAAATCCATAATATGCCGTAGATTGATCACGACATCTTTTTTTGATTCCCGTGCTATTCTTAAAATCCATTTTGCACAGTTATCGCCACAGGCAGACGCATTAAAAATCTTTGTACTGTCGTGGCGGATAAGCAACAGAGTTTTCAGTCCGCCGGAAATTTTGGTTACAGGAATAACCCCTAAAGCTTTGCTGTCCACAGCGTTTGAACTCAACACCGTAGCCTTGTCCACACTTTTTATCATCTTTACCGAAAGGTCGTCGGTAAGCCAGTTATCAAGATAAGTGTTGTCAAAATACACGCTTGTGTTATAGACATAGTTTTTCTTCATATCTTCGGGCATTTCTCCGAAAATAACGCACAGCATACCGCTCACCCCCGTAAATGAATTTTTTACTTCTTGTCCTTATTCACATCTCTGTGCAATACCCTTGCTTTAAGATGATTTTTGCTTATATGCTCGCACATATTTTCCGCAAATGTCGCACTGCGGTGCTTACCGCCCGTACAGCCGAATGCGATTACAAGCTGGCTCTTACCCTCATGCAGATACTGCGGTATAAGAAAATCAATAAGGTCAAAAAGCTTGGTCTGTAATATCTGTGAGCTTTCAAAGCTCATGACATAATCCCTTACCTCTTTATCAAGACCTGTCTTTTCTTTAAGCTCGGGTATGTAATACGGATTCGGCAGACAGCGCACATCGAATACTAAATCAGCTTCATTGGGAACACCGTACTTGAAGCCGAACGATATACAGCTTATAGTCATGCTGTCCGACGGTGTGTCAAGAAATATGTTGAGTACGTTTTCCTTGAGCGTCGAGGTCGACATAAGGCTTGTATCAATATAATAGTCAGCCATCTCACGCAAGGGCTCGATTATCTCACGCTCTGCGTCAATAGCCTTGTCAATATCTCCGTTTGTCGCATCGAAAAGCGGGTGCTTACGGCGGGTCTCCTTGTATCTCTGCTTTACTACATGGTGATTTGCATCGACAAACAGCAGCTTTACATCAAGCCCGCGCTTTTTCAGCTCCTCAATAGTGCCGTTCAGATTCAAAAACAAAGTTCCGCCCCGTATGTCGGTAACTATAGCAACTTTGGATATATCGTCGTTTTCCTCGCATATCTCGGCAAATTTCGGTATCAGCTGAGGGGGCATATTATCAATGCAGAAATAGCCGATATCCTCCATAA
>CAVJKI010000034.1:1303-12460 GCA_963649995.1 Sodaliphilus sp. | reverse complement strand
TTTCTCCTCTAGAATTTTTGTCTAAAAAGTGTTGCACTTGACTTGACAATCTGCCAAGCCCCATCCCCTACGAAAAAACTACATGATAGTGAGGCTTGTTGAAAGTTCAGGCGAAGCACTATCACCCTTGTCGCCCCTCGAAAAAGGGGAGGTGTCATGGCACAGTACGGCGTTTTCAAAAGCTGTTTTTGATATATGTGAAGTTACTGAATTGATAGAAAACACTTTCGTTGCCATGACAGAGGGGATTGAAGTTGATAGTACCACTATCTTCAAAACTTCTTAGCTATTACAATCCCCACCATAGTTGGCTCGGCTTGACCGAGCAACAGAACCTCATCCTTTTTCGAGGGCGGGCAGGGATGCCCGAAGTTGAACGCCCAAAGTTTAAGCAAGGATGCTTATAAGTGGTCGAACCTGGTCGGTGCACGGACGCACCGACCACAAACGACCACGATTGCAATGGATGCGAAACCAACAGAGCGTTCATTAAAAGGCAAGTTTAGTGCTTTGCGAGGGATAGAGCGAGGATGGCGAGGATTGAGAAAATGGCAATGTAGGGTGCAACGGGAGAGGCAAGACCTCTCCCCTACGAAAAGTCCTGAATGACAGTGCAAATTCAAAATCGTGTAAGGACACACAGACATTTGTCTTAAAAATAATAAATCAAAATAAACCGAAAGGAAGAAGAAAATGACACTTTACGAAGAACTTATTGAAAGAGGGCTTATCGCTCAGGTTACTAACGAGGAAGAAATAAGCAAGATGATAAACGAAGGCAAGGCTACATTCTATATCGGCTTTGACCCGACTGCCGATTCTCTGCACGTTGGTCACTTTATGGCGCTGTGCCTTATGAAGCGTTTACAGATGGCAGGCAACAAGCCTATCGCTCTGCTCGGCGGCGGTACGGGCATGATAGGCGACCCCTCAGGTAAGACCGATATGAGAAAAATGCTCACAAAGGAAGATATTGACCATAATATTGCCTGCTTTAAAAAGCAGATGAGCCGTTTTATTGATTTCTCCGAGGGCAAGGCACTGCTTGTAAACAATGCGGACTGGCTGTTAAGTCTTAACTATGTGGACGTACTGCGTGAGGTTGGCGCTTGCTTCTCTGTAAACAAGATGCTGAGTGCTGAGTGCTACAAGCAGAGAATGGAAAGAGGTCTTTCGTTCCTTGAATTCAACTACATGATAATGCAGAGCTACGACTTTTACAAGCTGTACAAGGATTACGGCTGTAATATGCAGTTCGGCGGTGACGACCAGTGGAGCAATATGCTCGGCGGTACTGAGCTTATCAGAAAGAAGCTCGGCAAGGACGCACACGCTATGACTATTACCCTGCTCTTAAATTCAGAGGGTAAGAAGATGGGTAAGACCGAAAAGGGCGCTGTATGGCTTGATCCCGAAAAGACAAGCCCGTTTGAATTCTTCCAGTACTGGAGAAACGTTGCGGACGCCGATGTTATGAAGTGCATAAAGATGCTCACATTCTTACCTCTTGAGCAGATAAGAGAGATGGACAGCTGGGAGGGTGCACAGCTCAATAAGGCTAAGGAAATACTGGCTTATGAGCTGACAAAGCTTGTACACGGCGAGGAAGAAGCTGAAAAGGCTTTAGCCGCCGCAAAGGAATTATTCGGCGGTAAGGGTGTAAGCGGCGATATGCCTACTGCGGTTATGCCTGCCGAGCTTGTAAACGACGGCAAGATCGGTATACTTGATGCTCTTGTTGCATCTAAGCTTTGCCCGTCAAAGAGAGAGGCAAGAACTAACGTAACAGGCGGCGGTATCAGCGTAAACGATGAAAAGGTAACAGACCCTGCGGCTATGATAGAGATAGGCGAATTTGCCGTGATCAAGAAGGGCAAAAAGAGCTACTGCAAGATAGTAAAGGCGTAATATGATAAGTGTAAGAAAAGCGCAGGATAAGGATATAGGACGTGTTACGGAGCTGCTGAGCCAGGTGCTGGAGCTTCATGCAAATCTGCGACCCGATTTATTCATACACGGTACGACAAAGTACACGGATAAGCAATTGTCGGATATATTTTCTGATGAAAAGACACCAGTATTTGTGGCTGTAGATGACAGTGACACGGTGCAGGGATATGCGTTCTGCATATTCAAGGAGCCTGCATTCTCAACGAATATGGTGAATATAAGGACGCTGTATATAGATGATCTTTGTGTTGACAGCAATGCAAGAGGTCAGCATATCGGCACAACGCTTTTTGACTATGTGATGAAGTTTGCCGAGGAAAGCGGCTGTTACACTGTTACGCTGAACGTCTGGGAGGGCAACGACAGCGCACGTCATTTCTATGAGAAAATGGGAATGTTCGTCCGTGAAACTCAAATGGAACACCGTGTCGGTGCTGACAATTCGCCGTTCTGACGGTTGGTGAGTGGCGTAAGTTACGTTATCGGCGGGCGCCTTTACGGCGCACCCTATTGATGTTAATACAGATTTATTTTATTGGAAACATTAAACGGTCTGAGAATTTTATGCTTCTCAGACCGTTTCGTTATATATTCAGCTGTTTTCTTCAACTATATATTCCATCTCAACATCGGCTTTCTCGGAGTGCCATACATCTTTTCTGTACGGAATTTCTCTGAAGCCGAACTTTTTATAGAGATGAATAGCCGGTTTAAGTCCGAAAATAGTGATAAGGCAAAGTTTCTTTGCACCGTGTGCTATCGAATAATCCATGCAGGCTTTAAGCACCGCAGTTCCTGCGCCTGTGCCTGTATACTGTCCCTCTGCCGCCAGCTTGCATATCTCCCACACGTCATCGCCGAGCGGTTCTGTCATACAGGTAGCAAGCACCTTTCCGTTCTCAACGGCAAAGTACACCATTGAGCCTTTTTCTATCAGTTCTTCAACATGGTCCATTGAATACTGATCGTAAGATTCTATATAATACAGCTTTGTGAGCCATTCGGTATTAAGCCTTACAAAATCTTCACGATATTTCGGATCGTATTCGATTATCTCCATAGAAATACTCCTTTGCTTTTTTACAATTATAATTCTTGTAAGCTTATAAGTCAATAGTTTTTCCGTACTTTGTGACGGACAATAAGCATTATTGTACTTCAATTATAGTTCCGCCGCCTACTACGGTGTCACCGTCATACAGTACAAGCGCCTGACCGCAGGTAACTGCTCTCTGCGGCTCATCGAAAACTGCCGTGACAGTATCGCCGTTTTGCGTTACGGTCGCCCACTGCTCGGTGTGGCGGTAGCGCACCTTGGCTTTTACACGCATTTCGCCCTTTATTTCGGGTACGGAGATAAGATTTATATCCCCTGCCTTTACAATACTGCTGTACAGTCCGTCATTATATGACAGGGTCACGGTGTTGCTTACGGGATCGACAGCCTTTACATAAAGCGGCTCGGGTGCGGAAATCCCCAGCCCCTTACGCTGACCTACGGTATAGCGGATAACGCCCTTGTGCCTGCCGATAACGTTGCCGTTTGCGTCAAGAAAATCGCCGTCGGGATAATTTTTGCCTGTGTACTGCTCTATGAAATCGGCGTAACTGCCGTTTTGTACAAAGCATATATCCTGGCTGTCGGCTTTTCTTGCATTGATAAAGCCCTGGGCTTCGGCTATCTCTCTCGCCTGCAACTTTCTCATCTCGCCGAGCGGGAATATGGTGTGGCTGAGCTGCTCCTGCGTAAGGCAGTACAGAACATAGCTCTGATCTTTTGTATCGTCGAGCGCTTTTTTCAGCAGGTATCTGCCGTTTTCGCCCTTCTCTACCCTTGCGTAATGGCCTGTCACCACATAGTCACGGTCAAGCTCTTTTGCACGCATATACAGCTTGTCGAACTTTAAATACCTGTTGCAGTCTATGCAGGGGTTGGGGGTTATACCGTTTTCGTAGGCGTGTACAAAGCGGTCGATTACGTCGGCTTCAAACCTGTCGGAGAAGTTGAACACATAGTACGGCATATCGAGCGAATAGGCAACGCTCCTTGCGTCCTCTACATCATCAAGCGAACAGCAGCTGTGTTCTCTCGATATACCTATATCCTCGTTTGCGAACAGCTTCATCGTAACGCCGATACAGTCAAAGCCACGCTGTTTCATAAGGTAAGCCGCTACGCTTGAATCAACGCCGCCGCTCATTGCGATTACTGCCTTATTGTTCATTTTAGTCCTTTCTGAATATCAACGAAAGCCGACAGCATTTTAACTGTCGGCTCGTTATTCGGAATATCACATAATCTAGGAGAGTGCGGCGGCTGTGAGCCGCCTCAAATTTGCCGTTGCGGGGGTCGGCAATAAGCTTTACCTCCGTTACCGGCGGGTGGCAATGCGCCACATAAATCGAATTGAAAGGTTAATTTAGGGAGGAACGATTCTTTCGAATCAAATCGGTATAAATACCGATTTCTTAATTACGCCGTTTTGCGATGTTCAGCATAGCTGAAACTACATTAAAGGCGAAATTTGCCGTGCCGCATCGGCACTTAGACTTTGTCGAAAGCCTGGGAGAGGTCGGCGATTATGTCGTCGATGTGCTCTGTACCGATCGAAAGACGGATAGTATTTCTGCCGATACCCTGGTCAGCAAGCTCCTTGTCTGTCAGCTGTGAGTGAGTTGTAGTAGCAGGGTGAATTACAAGGCTCTTTACGTCTGCAACGTTTGCGAGCAGTGAGAAGATCTGTAAGCTGTCGATGAACTTGTGAGCTTCTTCCTGTCCGCCCTTGATGTTGAAGGTGAAGATAGATGCACCGCCGTTGGGGAAATACTTTGTATAAAGTGCGTGGTCGGGGTGATCGGGCAGTGAGGGGTGATTTACCTTTTCAACCTTGGGGTGGTTAGCAAGGAATTCTACGACCTTCTTTGTATTCTCAACATGACGGTCAAGTCTTAATGAGAGTGTTTCTGTACCCTGTAAGAGCAGGAATGCGTTGAACGGTGAAATTGTAGCGCCTGTATCACGCAGGAGAATTGCTCTTATATATGTTACGAATGCGGCAGGACCTGCGGCATCTACGAAGGATACGCCGTGATAGCTGGGGTTGGACTCTGCGATGGGAGCGTACTTACCGCTCTTTTTCCAGTCGAACTTACCTGAATCAACGATAACGCCGCCGAGTGTTGTGCCGTGACCGCCGATGAACTTTGTAGCCGAGTGTACTACTACGTCTGCACCGTGCTCGATAGGACGGATAAGGTAAGGAGTACCGAATGTGTTGTCTATTACAAGCGGAAGTCCGTGCTTGTGTGCGATCTCTGCGATAGCGTCAATGTCGGGGATATCACTGTTGGGGTTACCGAGTGTTTCAAGGTAGATAGCCTTAGTGTTGTCCTGAATTGCGTTTTCAACTTCTTCAAGGTTGTGTGCATCTACGAATGTAGTGCTGATACCGTACTGGGGAAGTGTGTGTGCAAGCAGGTTGTAGCTGCCTCCGTAAATTGTCTTCTGTGCTACGATATGCTCGCCTGCATAAGCGAGAGCCTGTATAGCGTATGTTATAGCGGCTGCGCCCGAAGCTGTAGCGAGTGCGGCAACACCGCCCTCAAGAGCGGCAATTCTTGTTTCAAAAGCGCCCTGTGTTGAGTTTGTAAGTCTGCCGTAGATGTTGCCTGCGTCTGCAAGTCCGAAACGTGCGGCAGCGTGTGCGCTGTTCTTGAAAACATAAGATGTTGTCTGATATATCGGAACTGCTCTTGCGTCTGATGCGGGATCGGGAGTTTCCTGACCTGCGTGAAGCTGGATCGTCTCAAATCTGTAGTTGTTATCGTATGTATAGCTCATTGTAAATACCTCTTTCTTTCAGTCGGCTTATAGCCTGTCAAATTCTTATTTTTGTTTTGTTTTTTGGGGTGTGCTTCAAGCACTTTACTTATGCTATACAGCGGCACATTCGTCCGTTTCTGAAATTGTGTCTTAAGGCATTAACGATAATACTCATCAAATGTGCCTCCTTTCTTTTGTTCACAACCGATGGTTTTTTATTTCTTCTCAAAACCTATCTGTTTGGTATGTTTGTATTATACACTAATCTGATAGGTTTTGTCAATAGGCAAATTCAAAATTTTTTAAATTTTATTTCAAAAAGTCTGTAAAGCCGCATGAATAAAAGGTTTTAAGGCGTTAAAATTTTTAAAAAGCCGCTTGATTTGCAGAATTATCAAGGCAAAAGCAGTGGTACAGGCAATGCGGCGCTTACCTTGCAAGCGTAGTTCCCGGCAATGAAACAACTGCCTTTGATTTGGGTACGGCAAGCTCGGTCAGCAGTATTGCGTTTTTTATCATGCCGTCGCCGAACCTCTGACATATATCTCTTATACAGCCGTCTGCCCTTTCCATTTTTTCAAGCCTTACGGTATCGGTGAACAGATCGCTCTGACAGACCGCTCCGCTGTCTACAAGCGAAAAAACCGTGACGGTAAGCGACCTTACGGGATTTGTCCAGTCATAGTTTTCGCTGAACAGCTTATATGCCGTGTCGGCAATTATCATAGGCGAGCGTGTTGCAGTCGGCAGGTCGGTCTGCCAGTCGGTATTTCTGAGTATGCTTGACCTTGCGTTTACCGATACCTTCATTGCGTATTTTTTCTGTGACACAAGTCTTCTTCCTATATCCTGCGCAAGCTCCAGCAGAATGGGCTTGGCGTCCTCGCAGCGTGTTATATCGGCGGAGGTCGTTACTCCGTGGCCTACGCTTTTGGCGGGCATGGAAAAGTCAGCAGGCATTACGGGAGAGTTATCGTTCCCGTTTGCACAGCACCACAGCTGATAGCCGTTTTTGCCGAGCAGCTTCATTATCCAGTCGGGGTCGCACCCTGCAAGATCGCCGAGCGTAAACACGCCGTATTCCTTCAGCCTTGCGCAGGTTGCCCTGCCTGCTCCTATCATATCGCCGAGCGGCAAGCCCCATATCCTTTCACGGAATGAAGGCTTAGGGATAACCGTTACGGCATCGGGCTTTTTCATATCGCTTCCGAGCTTTGCGAACACCTTGTTGAACGAAACCCCGACCGAGATTGTAAGCCCAAGCTCCTCTTTTATAGTACGTCTTATTTCATCCGCCACCTTTTCGGGAGGTCCGAACAATCTCCTTGTTCCGCTTATATCAAGCCAACATTCGTCCATTCCGAACGGCTCAATAAGGTCGGTGTAGCGCTCGTATATCTTTCTTGCAAGTCTGCTGTATTTCAGATATTCCTCAAAATGCGGCGGCACGATCACAAGTCCCCTGCACTTTGACTGCGCCGACGCTATCGTTTCGGCGGTCTTTACACCGTGTGCCTTTGCAAGCTCGTTTTTTGCAAGCACTATCCCGTGACGTTCCTCGACTGAGCCGCATACCGCCACGGGATATTTTTTAAGCTCAGGGTTAAGCTTACATTCCACCGACGCAAAGAAATTATTCATATCACAGTGAAGTATATCACGTTCCATGGCTGACGCTCCTTTTACACTATAGCAGGGCGATAATTATGCGGTATTGCCCTGAGCTGCTGCTTGACAAAATACGCAATTTATGGTATCATAAACACGCAATTAAGTTTCCTGTTAAGATTATACGCAAATATTCTGCGTTTGTCAAGAGAAAAATGCAACGTATTTGCATATTTTTGAATTTTACGGAGGATACGTTTATGATTGAACGCTATGATGTAAACGAGGAGTGGGCGCACAGCGGAATTATCAAAGCGGGCGATTTCTGCTTTCTTAATTACTGCGTCGGAAATGTCGGCGGAAGTATCGAACAGCAGGTAAACGGTGCATTTGACGAGATGGAAAAGCGTCTTGCACTTGTCGGACTTACACTTGAAAACGTCGTGCAGATGGATTGCCTGTTCAGGGATATATGGGATATTCCCATCATGGAAAAGGTGATAAAGGAGCGTTTCGGCGGCAAATATCCTGTCCGTAAATCAATACAGACCGAGTTTGCCCATTTCGGCGGAGAAAACGGGCTTAAATTTCAGGCAGACGCCGTAGCATACTGCAAGTAAAGGAGCAATTATGAAATTCTGTGATAAAGTAAAAAAAGAACGCCGTGCAAAGGGGCTTACACAACAGCAGCTTGCTGATATGCTCGGCGTATCGCTCAGAACTATAACTAACTATGAAAAGGGCGAAAGCTACCCCAAGCAGCGTGAGATATACGGCAAAATGGCTGAGATACTCGGAGTGGACATTAATTATCTGCTCACCGAGAACGAGGAATTCTACATAAACGCAAACGAAAAATACGGTGCAACAGGCGCACAGCAGGCAAAGGCGCTCATGCAGGAGGTAACGGGACTTTTCGCAGGCGGCGAGCTTGATCCCGACGATATGGACGAGATGATGAAAGCCATACAGGACGCTTACTGGATAGCCAAGGAAAAGAACAAAAAGTATGCGTCAAAGAGGTAAGGCACAGAATGTTAAGCTGTTTTAACGAAGCGGTCGCCAAGGCAGATGAGCTGATACAGCTTTACGGCAGGTGCAGTCCGAAAAGGCTTGCCCGTGAGCTTGATATAGAGGTTCTCGAAAGGGATTTTACAAAGCAGAAGGGCGCATACAAGCTGATACTGAAAAACCCGTTCATCTTTATAAAGCGTGACCTTTGCGACAGCATGAAAAAGCTTGTCTTACTGCACGAGATAGGGCATGACAGACTGCACAGGGATAAAGCGGACGACTGCGGCGGATTCAATGAATATGACATATTCGATATGAGGGATCATGCGATGGAATATGAGGCAAACCTCTTTGCGGCGCAGTTTCTTATATCCGATGAGGAGCTTTACGACTGTATAAATTGCGGCTACGATATTGAAAAAACCGCTTGTGCGCTCGGCACTGACCGCAATATTGTTGCGCTTAAGGTTGATATTTTAAAAAGACAGGGTGCAAAGCTCTGCTCACAGCAACATGACAATAAATTTCTGGCAGGCGACTGACAAAAGAGGTTACTATGAATAAATTTCTGACACGCTTTAAGGCAAGCGAACACGGCAGTGAATACCTTATGCGTTTTATTTCCGCATGGCTGTGTTCGCTCATATTTATATTGCCTTTCAGACCGATAATAGCCAGCAAGGTATTTAACAAAGAATACGCAGGCGAAGTTTCGTATCTGACGCTTATCATATTTTTTGCCGTATTCTACGGATTATTTACCGGACTGCGTTTTATTCCGCTGTTTAAAAAGATGAAAACCGACAGCGCCGCATTGCTTATATCGACTGCACAGTTTACAGTTGCTTACGCTGTAGTCATGTTCCGTGAAAAAGGTGCAAATATTGATTTTTTCCTAGGTGTTGTCCTGTTTATAGCTCTTGCTGTATGGTATACTGTAGGAAAATACAGAATAAGTCTTCCGAAAATCATGAAAAAATGCTGGATAGCGGTTATTGTGCTGTCCGCCGTGTTTATGCTTGTGTTTACCGTTCTCTCAATGGTGATGAGGTATTACAAGCTATGCACTCCTGCATTTGACTTTGGCATATTCACGCAGATGTTTGAAAACATGAAGGACGGACTCGGACCTGTGACAACTGTAGAACGTAATTATGAGCTGTCGCACTTTGCGGTGCATTTCTCTCCTGCGTATTATCTGCTGTTGCCGTTCTATATGCTTTTCCCGCACCCTGTTACATTGCAGGTTTTACAGGGACTGCTTGTTACAAGCGGAATAATACCCGTGTTTCTTATTGCAAGGAAATACGGCTTTTCGCTTATACATTCCTCGCTTTTTTCAGCGATTTACGCTTTGTACCCTGCATTCACAGGCGGTTGCAGTTACGATATTCACGAGAACTGTATGCTGCCCGCATTTCTTCTCTGGTTAATATGGGCGATCGAGCGTGAAAAAACGATACCGATGCTTGTTTTCGCACTGCTTACGCTTATGGTAAAAGAGGACGCCGCAGTGTATGTTGCGGTGATAGGACTTTATCTTCTGCTGTCTGACCGCGGTAAAAAGACAAGGGCGCTCGGTGCTGTGATTTTCGGAGCAGCCTGCATTTATTTCTTTGCGGTCTGCGCTTATCTCAATAACAACGGGCTGGGAATCATGGAATGGCGGTATAAGGACTATATGTACAGCGGCGGTGCGCTTATCACCTCAATAGTCGTTACGGCGTTTACAAATCCCGGTTACATATTGTCAAACCTGTTCACAGGCGAAAAGCTGACCTTTACGGTGCAGACGCTCGGCGTACTGGGAGGTATACCGCTTGTAAGCAAAAAGCTCGCACGTTATATACTGCTGATACCGTTTGTGCTGGTAAACCTAATGCCGACTTATCAATATCAACATTCGATTTATTTCCAGTACGTTTTCGGCTCATGCGCTCTTATTATCTGGCTTTTCATAATGAATATATCGGAGCTGTCATATAACAGGGCGAGATGCTTTACCGTATTTTCGCTTATATCCTGTGCGGTCATGTTCATGTCGACCATGACAGGCTACTGGAATAATTTCTATGACAACGACTATGAGGCACACGGCGCCGTCATATCTTATCTTGAACAGCTCCCCGACAACGAAAACGAAAGCATTACGGCAAGCACATTCTTTATTCCGCCGCTGTATAAGCAAAAAGAGCTGTTCGCAATAAACGACCGTGATGTTCCGACAGCCGAATCTGCGCCGCTTTCGGATATTGTTCTGCTTGACAGGACAAATGCAAAATTTGAAACCAATTATAATTATTTCATCTCACTCGGAATGAAAGAGGTAACTATAGAAGACGCAAGGGTCGCATGCCTTGTATGCAGGCTTGAGCTGTAAATTTTATCGGAAAGGATAGGAGAATATGCAGGAGATCAGATGTCCTAATTGCGGAGAGGTTTTTCAGGTTGACGAAAGCGGATATGCACAGATAGTTCAGCAGGTAAGGGACAAGGAGTTTGAAAAGGAAGCTCAGCGCAGGGCGGAGGAGCTTGAAAGGGCTAAGAACGGCGAGCTTGAAATAATCAGAATGCAGTATGAGCAGAAGTTGAAATCCGCTCTTTCTGAAAAGCAGGACGATATTACGGATAAGGACAAGAGGATAGTCGAGCTGACAGCAAAGCTTGACAACGCCGGAAACGAAACAAAGCTTGCCGTTGCAAATGCGGTAAGAGAACGTGAAAACAGCTTCGGCGAGGAAACACGCAAGGCTCAGAAAACC
>CAVJKI010000034.1:0-1251 GCA_963649995.1 Sodaliphilus sp. | reverse complement strand
TGCGGCAAGGCTTGCGCAGGCGGAAAATGAAAAAGCGCTTGCCGTTGATAAGGCAAGCAACGCAAAAAACGGTGAGCTGAACGAAAAGGAAATACGCATAAAACAGCTTGAATTACAGCTTGAACAGGCACAGAGCTTACAGCAGGCGGCGGTTGAAAAGGTAAACAGCGAAAACGCACTTATGCTTGCCAAAAAGGATAATGAAATATCCGCACTTCACAGCAAGCTTGAAAACAAGGACAACGAAACTGCGCTTAAATGCAGGGCTATTGAAGAAAAGTACGCAACTGAGCTTAAAAACAAGGACGAGCTTATAGAGCAGTATAAGGATTTCAAGGCAAGGCTGTCGACCAAGATGGTCGGAGAAACGCTAGAACAGCACTGCATGATCCAGTTCAACTCGCTGAGAATGTCGGCATTCCCGAATGCATATTTCGATAAGGACAACGATGCCAGAAGCGGCAGTAAGGGCGATTTTATTTTCAGAGAAGCGTCCGACGACGGTATTGAGTTTATTTCGATAATGTTTGAAATGAAGAATGAGATGGATACCACTGCGACAAAGCATAAGAATGAGGACTTCTTCAGGGAGCTTGACAAGGACAGAAACGAAAAGGGCTGTGAGTATGCCGTTCTTGTTTCTATGCTGGAGGCTGACAATGAATTTTACAATGCGGGAATAGTCGATGTGTCGTATAAGTACCCGAAGATGTACGTTATACGTCCGCAGTTCTTCATACCGATCATTTCTCTGCTGAGAAATGCGGCAAGAAACAGCCTTGAATACAAAAGGGAGCTTGCTATGGCAAAGGCTCAGCAGGTTGATCTTACGAATTTTGAAAGCAATATCAACGAGTTCAAGAGGACGTTTTCAAGAAATTATCAGCTGGCAAGCGACAAGTTTAAAACTGCAATAGATGAGATAGATAAAACTATTCAGCACCTGCAAAAGACAAAGGACGCACTTCTGTCGTCCGAGAATAATCTTCGTCTTGCGAATAATAAGGCGGAGGAGCAGTTGTCGATCAAGAGGCTGACAAAGAATGCGCCGAGTATAAGAGAAGAATTTGAAAAGCTGGCGGGAGAGCAGATGGCTTTGCCGGGTGATGAGGGGTAAAAGACAATTAGATATAAGAACAGCCACAGCGTTATGCTGTGGCTAAGTTTATAGAAAAATAGCCGGAATTTTAAATGGCTCTTCTTCGAATTTTGTGTAAACACACTTTAACGGTACAAGAATCAGAATTTATA
>CAVJKI010000033.1:0-12703 GCA_963649995.1 Sodaliphilus sp. | reverse complement strand
CCTCTACACTGCGCGCAAAATTGAATTCTATCTTATCTGTCTTCTTCTCTGCGGGAGCGGCCTTCATTTTTCCGCTGTTCAATTTCATCTTACTGTAAACATTAACGATTCCGCTGATGTTCTTTATTTCCATTTATTTTCAGCTCCCTTCAGGCAAACTTAGCCTATAAAATTCTTCTACATTTATTTTATCGGCAGTTTTATGTTAAAGTTTATTTTTATAAGCGATTTTATGTGAAAAAATGCTGAATTTTTATGCAATATTCAAATTTCTTACCGATAAAATGAAAACCCCGTTATCCGAAGATAACGGGGTTATAAATTCGAAACATTGTCCTTCTTAACTGCCAAGTGCAGTTAATATCGAATCTATCAAGTAATTAAATTACTTGTTCTTCTTCTTTAATACGATACCGCTTACTGTAAGAGCGCCTGCAGCGAGAGCTACGGGAACTACTGTAAGTACAACACCTGTATTTGTGTTACCTGAAGAAGCACCAGGTGTAACTGTCTCTGACTTGCCGATGTCGCCGGCTGCGAAAGCTGCTGTTGAGCAAGCTACTACCATTGCGATTGATGCTACTGTCGCTAAAATCTTTTTCATTTCTTTCGCCTCCATGTATTCTGTTTTAGTTTTTTCAATTATGCAGTCACGAGGTTTTCTCGAAAAGTTTCAAGTTTTTTAAAAATCCAAAAGTTTTTTTGAACAACTCTTTATCAACTGCTTACATTTCGGTAGTCGTCGGTCAGCGCAAAAAAGTTTCAGAAATTTTTAAAATTTTTTTAAAAATATTTTAAAGCGTCTGTAAAGCAAGTGTTTATGCGGATTGCACATAGGTGTACTGCAAATCATTGCTTGCTGAACGCCTCGTAAAACTCGGAATAGGACGAGTAAGTTTCCCCTTTATATTCCACTTCGCTCAGCAAGCCGCCTGAATAAAACGAATCGGAAGCGATTTTTTCTATACCGTCGGGAATTCCGCTTCCGTAAGCGACATACACATATAAAACGCACCCTCGCCTATCTTTTCGAGGGACTCGGAATAGGGTACGGCTTTAAGCTTTCCGCAGTCGCTGAAAGCATATGCCTTTATCTCTTTTACTGAATCGGGCAATATAAAGCTCTCCAGACTTTCACAGCTTCTGAACGCTCTCTCGCCTATGACGGTTACTGTTTCAGGCAGAGATACTGTCGACAGCGATGTGCAGTAATAAAACGCCGAATCAGGCACTTCTGTTATTTTCGCCTTGATTTCAACACTCGTAAGACGGGTACATTTTTCAAAGCTCCACCTGTAAAAATCCGTCACGGTTTCGGGAATAACAATACTTGTTATAGCTTCGTTTCCCGAAAAGGTATTACCTCGGATTTTGCTGACCCTTTTTCCGTTGATTTGCGACGGGACAACAACATTCCCACCCTTACCGATATATTTTTCAATCGTCACGGTACTGCCGAAACCGCTGTATACAAAATCCTCTGCGGGCGAAACGTTTTCGCCTGAGGATGAAGTCTTATCGCCGCCGTAATCACCGTAATCATGATACCAATCACGCCACCCGTCCGCTCCGTCGTCGCCATCAGAGGCTAAATCGGAGGGAGGGGTGAGAGAAGCCTCGCTTTGCTCCTCGGGAGAGCTTTCTGAATTATCTGAAAAATCAGAGCTTTCCTGATTGCTTTGTACTGTTTGCGGTGTATCGGAATCGGGGGATGAGGTGCTATCTGAGCAAGCTGTAAGCATACCGAATATAATCAGCAGGTTTACAAATAAGGCAGATGATTTTTTCATATTTACCACGCTTTCATTTGTTTTACGGATATGGAGTTATAGGTACAAGAAATTTTACCATATTTTCGGAGTTTTGTCTATATATAAAAATACGGCTGTCGAAAAAACAGCCGTATTTAATGAAAATCTTTATCTAAAAATCAGCGTCTTTTTGCAACTCGTTTAGCCTTTGCTATGCAGTCCACGGGACGCACCGTAGCACACAGATGACAGCCTACGCACTTTGAGCCGAAAAATATGGGTTTTCTCGTTTCGCTGTTAAAATCAAGCGCCTGATGTCCTGCGTCATAGCAGGCAACATAGCATCTGCCGCAGCCGATACACTTATTTCTGTCGAATATGGGATATGTAACCGTGTCACGGTCAAGACTGCCTGCATCGGTCATATTCTTATTTGCAAGGCCTACAACCTCAGATATGCTGTTATAGCCTGCGGCGGTCAGCCAACGGGATAATCCGTCAAGCATATCGTCTATTATTCTGTAGCCGTACTGCATTACCGAGGTCGTCACCTGTAGATTCGTACAACCCATCAGGATAAATTCCAGACCGTCACGCCACGTTTCAATGCCGCCCATACCGCTTATCGGTACGCTTTCAAGCCGCTCATTTCTTTTCATATCCGATATAAAGCGCAGAGCGATAGGCTTTACCGCCTTGCCCGAATAACCGCCGACAGCGGACTTACCGTTTATGTCGGGAGTGGGAACAAAGCTGTCAAGATCAACATTTGTAATGCTCTTGACTGTATTTATCGCCGCAATGCCGTCTGCGCCTGCATCTACAGCCGCAATAGCCGGGATCTCCATATTGGTTATATTGGGCGTCATTTTTGCAAGCACGGGGAGCTTAGTGCCACGCTTTACGGCGGCGGTGTACCTTGCCACCAGCTCGGGGTTAGTGCCTACGTCACTGCCCATGCTGTGACTCGTCATCTGCGGACATGAGAAGTTACATTCTATCATGTCAACGCCTGCTTCTTCCGACAGTCTTGCAAGCTCGGTCCACTCGGCTTCGTTTTCACCCATTATAGAAGATACTATTATCTTTGTGGGATAGTTTTCTTTCAGCTTTTTGAGAATGGCAAGGTTTTCTTCAAGTGGGTGGTCGGAGATCTGCTCAAGGTTTTTAAAGCCTATATAAGGTGTGGTTTCCTTGTTCAGAATATCGAAACGGGGAGATACCTCATTCATTTTCGCAAAACCTATCGTCTTGTATACGATACCTGCCCAGCCCATGTCAAGAGCCTTTGCACACATATCATAGCCGCTGGCTACTACAGAAGAAGACAGGAAGAACGGGTTTTCGCATTTCAGTCCGCAGAAGGTCATGGATAAATCGACTTTCGGCTCGGCGGCCTTTGCGGCTGAGGCGATATATTCCGCTGTCTGCTTTATTTCAACAGGTCTGTCTATCTTGGCTCTTGTGCAGGCGGTCATGCAGGGCGCTGAGCAGTCGGCGCAACTTGTTACAAAGGCTTTTGCGCCGTTTAAGTTATCAAAACGCAGTGAACGGATAAATCTGTCGGGCTGTGCGCCACAGGGACAGGCTTTTGTACAGGGTGCGTCGTGGCATAAAAGGCAACGTGCGCTTTCTTCTATCGCTGTATTTTTTACGAATGGCATAAGTATGTTCTTTCTTACTGTTCTCCAGTCAAGAAGAACGGGGTTCTGGAATACTATACCGAACTTCTGTTCAAGTCTTGTTTCTCTCGGTGTCTTTCCGCATACTGTAACCTCGCCTGAGGTCGGTGTCAGAAGATCTGATACTATACGAAGAAGCGTAGATTTACCGCAGCCCGACGGGCCGAGAAGCGAAATAAACTCACCTTTCTGAATATCAATACTTACGTTTTTAAGTGCCTGTACCGGGTTTCCTTTGCTGTCGGAGAACACCATGCTGACGTTCTTTACCGAAATCTCCGGTGCGTTTACCTTTTCACTCATTTCTAAGCACTCCTTTCTTTCCCGTTTTGCAAGTCTTATCTTTTTATTTCTGCAAAACAAAGACGGCGCAGAAATCATTTTCTGCGCCGTTGCAAGTTTCTTTTTCTTTTATTTCACTGTTTCCTTTCGGTGTAACTGCATTATATCACGCTTAAAATCGCATTGCAATAGCATTTTATGCGAATTGTGCGGACTGCCGAAAGAATTGCGTTTTGTTTGTGCTGTAGTTGAATTTTGCAATATTCTCTTGACAATTATGCAAAACCATGCTATACTCTATATCAATAAAGAACGAAAACACCGCCGGAGCTGTCGGAAAAAGTAGCTTTGACGGTGTTTTCTGCTTTTTATATTCCTTTATATAAAAGAGGTGATTACCTGATGTCAATTACAGTATCAAAGCTATGTGCAAATGCACAGGCGAATTATGTGATGAAGCTCGTTGCAGGAAAAGAAGGACTGAGCAATTACGTCCGTTGGGTGCATCTTGTTGAAAACGCAGATGTGTCGCCTTTTCTTCACGGAAACGAAATAGTATTCATGACAGGAGTGGGAATAAGTGATGAAAGTCACCTGCTGAGCTTCGTCGAGGGTCTTGTAGAGAAGCGTTGCAGTGCGCTTGTGATTAATACAGGTAAATATATAAAGAGTATACCGCAAAGCGTAAAGGATTGCTGTGATATTAATTCCCTGCCGCTGTTCACAGTCCCGTGGGAAGTAAAGCTGATAGATATTACCTATGATTTCTGCCACAGGATAGTAACGGGCGAAGAAATAGAAACTGCGCTCGCCACAGCTCTCAGAAATCTTATATTTGCCCCCGAAAATGAGGCAGGGTATAAATCCACGCTTGAACGCCGCAGTTACTTTTCTGCCTCCGATTATTGCGTAGGTGTATGCAGCTTTTCAAAAACCGATTTAAGCGACGATGAACTCAAAAAAGCTGTCACAAGCGATATGCAGAAGGTATTCAATACAAGCGGTAAGCAATTCAGCTTCTTCTTTCAGGACAAGAATCTTGTAATTGTCTGTCCCGACAGCAAAGAAAATGACGTCCGTCAGATTATTTCAACATTTGACATGATATTCAATTCAGGAAAAGACGGAGCTGAGCTTACCTGTGGAATAAGTCCCTCAAAGCAGGGGTATACCGCCATCTCCGACGGCTATCGCAAGGCGATAATGGCGCTAAAGGTGGCAACGCTCCACAACGATAAATGCGTAGGCTACAGCGATATGGGCATATACAAGCTACTTGTACATATAAAGGACACGTCGGTACTGCACGAGATATATGACGAAACGCTGGGCGCTCTCGAAGAATTTGACAGTGCGAACGGCACGGACTATATGGATACGCTGAAATGCTACCTTGAAAATGACAGCAGCGTCCAGGAGGTAGCAAGGCTGACCTTCGTCCACCGCAACACGGTGAACTACAAGCTGAGAAGAATAAAGGAAATCCTCGGCTGTGAGCTGAACTATGAGGACAAGTTAAGGCTTATGCTTTCATTTTTTATAAAAGAATTTTTATAAGCTGTGCCGCAGTTTAAGTATATTGTGCGTCCGCTCATTGAAGAAAAAATACGGCGCATATATAATAAAGACGTCGAAAGTTTTATATGAAGACGAAAGGAAGGATATATTATGACAGCACCCTATGAAAATGCAGAATTTATTGAGCTGAGTACGATCATGCCGCCCGAAAAGTTCAGAACAGTACTCCCTGAGGACAGAGATGCACCCGGAGGACTGACCGAGCAGAAGGTGGTTATTGAATTCAGACGTGATTCTCCAATTTACTCACAGCTTTTACCGTGCTTCCGCGGAGCAATGTTCGTTTACGGCTTTTTACGCAGAGGAAAAGGACTGAGAGTCTTATTCGGCGACAAATACGACGAAATCAAGGAAAAGCTCAAGGTGTCGCTTCACGAGTGGGAGGACAAATTCCTGCTTGATTTCTATGTTGATGATACTTACTCGCAGTCCTACTTTGTAAAAAGCGAGGAAGTACTGTATCTGCTACAGCATTGCAGAAATCCGCAGATAACAAGCTTCGATTAAAAATGCATAAAAGATAACGGGTATCGGCAAGTAAACCGATACCCGTTATCTTGTCTGTTGTACCGTTCCTTGACATCTTTCCTTTTCTGTGAGCGGGCATGGATACCCGTAGTTTAACACCTAAAGCTTCAAGCACAGTCGGGCAAGGATACAAAGCCTACAGACCATTCAATAAAGCACAAACTTATCACTTGAAGACAGTACAATTATCAAAACGACGATGAAAAATAAAAATTCTCATAACTCAGATAACACAAATTTCATCAACTGAAAAAAGCAGATACATTTCAAACGATTCAGGATTTGCAAGAAAAAATCACCGCCGTAAAAGCCGAAGCCTTTACAGCGGTTGCGTTTATTTTTAATACTCTCCCTGCTTTTCACTCACGGCAACTGCCGCACTGTGTGCAGTTGAAAATGCAATCTGCAAATTATAGCCACCCGTATAAGCCGCACAGTCGATTATTTCGCCTGCAAAATACAGACCGTAGATCAGCTTTGACTGCATTGTTTTCGGGTCGATTTCTTTCAGCGATATGCCGCCGTCGGTGATTATCGCTTCTTCGATCGGGCGCAGACCCGTAACGGTAAGGTCAAAGTGCTTCAGAGCGTTTACAATCGCCGTTCTCTGTACCTTTGTTATCTCGCTTATCCTTGTATCAACAGGCACTTGCGCTTTGTCAAGCACAGGCTCAACCATCGCCTGTGGCAGAAGCCCCCGCATAACTGTCGAAATCTGCTTTGTGTGCTGTTCGCCGAAGTCACGCAGAAGTCTTGCGTCAAGCTTTTTCTCGTCAAGCGCAGGCTTTAAATCAATTTCAAGCTTATATGCACTGTTCTTGACATAAGCCGATGCGGAAAGCACCAGCGGACCGCTTACTCCGAAATGGGTAAACAGCATTTCTCCCTGCTCCTTGTACACTGCCTTGTTTTTAGCCGTGTCGATAAGTGACAGCGTAACGTTCTTAAGGCTCAGTCCCGACATATCACAGCAACAGCTTTCTCTTACGCACATCGGAACAAGCATAGGCTTTGGCTCAATTATAGTATGACCGAGCTTCTGCGCTATCTCACATCCGCTTCCGTCTGAGCCTGTGCCGCTGTATGACGCTCCGCCCGTGGCTATAATTACATTATCCGCATAAACCTCGCTTTCACCGAGCCTTACACCCTTTACCCTGCCGCCCTCGGTTATAACGCCCTTTGCGTGTGCGGTAATAACCTTGACGCCGAGCGTTCCCATACGCTTTTTCAGTGCTTCGACAATGTCCTTTGCGCTGTCGGAAACAGGGAAAACACGGTTTCCTCTCTCGGTTTTGAGGGGTACGCCGAGCCTTTCAAAAAAGCTCATGGTATCATAAGCTGAAAAACCCGCAAGAGCGCTGTATAAAAAGCGGCTTCCTGTGGGTATGTTTTTCATTATATTGTCGTTGTCGCTGTTGTTTGTGACATTGCACCTGCCCTTGCCCGTTATGGAAAGCTTTTTTCCGAGCTGTCTGTTATGCTCTATTACAACGGTGCGCACGCCGTTCTCAGCGGCGAAAACGGCGGCAACCATACCTGCCGCACCTCCGCCGATTATTGCTAAGTCGTAGTTCATTATACGTCCTTTTTGTATACCTGATTTTCTTCCCAAAGCTTTTCAAGCTTACCGAAGGTTTGCTCGATATTGTCCTTGTTTCTTGAGCTTACCGCTACTATTATTGCGTTGAGCAGACTGAGCGGAGCAACAAGAGAATCCGCAAAGCTTGCCATATCGCTTCTTGCTATAAGCAGTTCATTTGCATAGGGAGCAAGCGGCGAGGTAACGCTGTCGGTTATCGCCACAACATTTGCGTTACAGCTCTTTGCATAAGCCGTTGCCTTTATGGTACTCTGAGAATAACGGGGGAACGATATAGCTATAAATGCGTCCTCGCTGTTCATGTGAATGATCTGCTGATATATACCGCTCGTGCTGATAGCCTGTACAAAGTGTACATTATCAAATATCAGCTGGAAGTTGTAATCGAGAAATCTTGCAAGAATACTGCTGCTCATAGCACCGAGTATGTATATTCTTCTCGCCGAGCAGATCTTCTCAATCGCCGTATCAAAAACCTTGGGGTCGATTTCCTCAAGTGTTCTGCGTATACGGTCCATATCCTGAGTGAGCGTATTTTTCAGAACGCCGTCGTCACCGATACGGTCGTTGGTTATATTTATGCGCTGTACCGCCGTAAGACGGTTCTTTATCAGCGACTGCAAGCTTTTCTGAAGCTCAGGGTAACCCTCAAAGCCCATTTCTATAGCAAAACGCACAACCGTGGATTCACTTACATTAACGGCGTTTCCGAGCTTTAATGCGGTCATGTACGCCGCCTTTTCATAGCTGTTTATGATGAAGTTTGCGATGAGCTTCTGACTTTTTGAGAAAGTACTCATCTTATTTTCAATCTGAACAAGTAGATCTTCCTGCATTTTTATATCCTTTCGGCATTATACCAATATTTCATACACGTTAATTGTACTACATTTCTGCGAATTTTGCAAGTAAAAAATGCAGGGTTTCAGAATTTTCTGTCAGAATAGTCGAAATATACAATTTTTACAAGATGAATTTCTTTCATCTGCAAGCGAAAACAATACGGCTTGCGTGAAGCTGTCACATTTCACCATCGGAAAGCTTTTTCATCAGCCATGCCGCCGCATACTCCTCCGTCATATATCCGCCGTCCTCGATGCCTGCCTTCTGCGCATCAGCTCCCACGGCATATATACCTAAATCCGCTCCCCCGTGCAGGCACTGTGTTACGGCTACCGCCCTTGCACCCTTTGCAATTACCTCGCCGAACGCCTCTCTCGCCTTTTCGGGTATTCCGCCTGTGCCGTAGCAACGGATAACAAATCCTCTTATTCCGCCGCCGTACAGCAGACGAATCATTTCAGGATCAAACGACGGGTGCATACTGAGGACAACGACTTTTCCGTCCGCCCTGCAAAGAGAGCTGTCGTAGCTGTATCTGCCCGCAGTGATTTTTTCCGATGCAAAAATTTTTATATCGTTTCCGACAATTTCTCCCAAATCCTGCTTTTTTGAGCCGAAAGCGGTATCTGCTACAGTATCAAGCTTGGTGCAATCGTTTCCCAACATGATTTTACCGCAAAATACAACACACACGGCGTGTACTGAGCTTTTTCCCGCTACGGCAACTGCGTCGGCGAAATTTTTCGGTGCGTCGCTGTCTTTATCGAAGAACGGACACTGTGAGCCGGTAAGAACTATAGGTACAGGCGGATTTTCGATCATGACTGACAAAGCGGCGGCTGTATAAGCCATAGTGTCCGTGCCGTGAGTTATCACTATGCCGTCAAAGTTCGATATATTTCTGTCTGTTGTATCGGCTATGCGCTTATGGTCGGCAGTTGTCATGTCACTGCTGTCGATGTTCATCAGCACAAGCGATGTAATTTCATATCCGCCGCATATCTCAGGCATTGCCGCAAGCACTCTTTCCGCCTGTTCCCTGCTTGAACAAGGTGCTAATCCGTTTTCGGTCTTTATGCAGGAGAATGTTCCGCCCGTCAGAATCCACAGTATCCTTTTCTTCATATCTCTGCTCCTTTGACTTATCCTTGCTGATATTATACACCCCGAAGCCGATTTATACAAGTCGATTTTACCGCACTGTATGCCTGTGCTGTCACACCTTGTCCGAGAACGTTTTAACACGGTTTAAACACGCCTTTTTAACTTGACGGCGTGTTTAAACCGTGTTATAATATATTAGATATAGTCACTAAAAATCAGGTTAAGGACAGAAAATGCACGAACAGTTTAAGAACGAAAAATGCGCCGCCTGCGGCATGAAATTTTTTGATGATGAAGATATAGTAGTATGCCCTGAATGCGGGTCGCCGTACCACCGTGAATGTTGGAACAGAATAGGCGCCTGCGTTAATGCGGATAAGCACGGCAATTTTGAATGGAAGGGCGACAGCGAGGAACTCTGTGAACATCTGAAAAACGTTGAAAGTGCTGAAAACAACAAGCATGAGAACACGGAGGACGGCTTTGAGGTATTCCATGTCGACAGCTATGACGAATACCGTGAAATAATGGATAAAAAGCTTCTGGAGCAGGAAAAGGATTTTGAGGACATAGACGGCGTGACTGCTCAGGAGCTGCTGAAATTTATAGGCAAAAACGGATATTATTATCTTCCCGTGTTCAAGGATATGAGGAAGAACAACAAGACGATGAAGCTGAATTTTGCCGCTTTTCTTTTCTTCCCGATACACTGTTTCTACCGCAGAATGAATTTTTTCGGAGTAATAATGATGTCGCTTCTGTTTTTAACTACCGAGGCCAAAATACTTCTCAGCCACTTTGCGGAGGACCTCGGACTTTCGGACAGAAATCTTGTCACGGCATACATTATCATAACAGCCGCATCGCTGGCTCTTAATATTTTTGTGCTGATGTTCTTCAATTACTTTTATTTCAAAACGTCAGTCAAGAAGATAAACATGATAAAACAGCACTATTCAAACGAAAGCTACGACCGTCAGCTTGCAAGAATAGAAGCGGCGGGAAAGCCCGGCATACTTTATGCGGTAGCTTTTTCGATTTGTACGGGAATAGCCATAATACTGATTTTTCAACTGATAAACAATATGCTCGGAGTGGGCAACGCTCTTGTGAATACCTTTCTGAGCTGAAGCTGAGATAAAACAACCGATATTTGTGAAAGGAGGAGAGACATCTGAGCAAGCTGAAAACATTTTACGGAAAAAAAGGCGAAAAGGGAATGTCGCTCCTCGTCTTTTTTATCTTTTTTATACTCGGCTCTGCACTCGGAATGTTCATGCAGACTGCGTCACTTGAAGAAGAATTCACGGGTGCCGCCGCCGCTGCCGCATTCCTTGGCAGGGACTGGACGGGAGTAATGCCGTCTGTCGGCAGTATAAGCGGATTTTTAAGAGGAATACCCTATCTTCCGACAATGCTTTGCCCCGACCCTGTTTTACAGTATAAGCTGTTTATGCTTATAAACTCTGCGGCTTATGCGCTTATTCCGCTTGCAACGTTCCGTCTTACCTACAGGCTGGGTGTGGAAAAGCTGTGGCAAAGACTTCTGATCACCGCACTGTGCGGAATTTTCCCTTCTGTGCTTATCTATTCGCACTATCTGTTATCCGAGCCGCTTGCCGCTGTGTTCGTGTGGCTTTTACTGCTTGTGATATTCAGAGGCGAAAAGGATAACGGAAATAAGGCGGGCGCTTTCTTTGCGTCGATAGTTGCGGGACTGCTTACTGCGGCGGCATATTTCCTGTCGCCTGCGTGTATCGGTATTTTCCTTGCAGTGTGCCTTTACTGCCTTTATACAAAGCTTACGGGCAATAAGAAATCCGTATGGTTCAGCGCATATGCGGTGACCTTTATACTGCTTTTTGCCGCAGATATTGTACTCACCTATCTTACAAAAGATAGGTACGACTATTCGGGAGGCATTGTACAGTCTGTGCTTAGCTCCTTGCAGGCTGTGTCGGACGACAGCTCCGCACTGCTTACGCTTATCGGAGGACGGCTTTATTATTTCATAACATCGTCATGGGGACTTGGCGGCGCAGGAGTGACCTTTGTTATTATCTCGCTTATAAGCTTTATCCGCCGTAAAAAGCGCAAGGAGGAGCAGTACTATGACGGCGCATTTGTTTCTATGGGTGTGCTGTGTATGCTTATACTGATATTCACCGTGCCGATCGACGCTTTCCTTAAAGCTGACGGCGGTATATCTGCGCAGGATACCGTATTCGGCGCAACAACCGTTTTTGCGATAACGATACCGTTTATTCTGCTGTTTTTCAGCTATATTTTCGTATACGGCATAAGCTATACAAGGCTTTTGCTCGCAGTAACGGGCAACGGCCTTACCGCAACTGCCGCACTTGTAATGTACAACAGCACGCAGTCGGAAGGTCAGATACTCAGCAACGTGATCACGCCCGGTATTGCCGCTATGCTGATAGACTGTGATGCGTCCTCGGGGCTTACAGGCTCGGATATGCTGTATCCTATCTGCCTTTTATTCACGGTATTTGCGGCGGCAGTTCCCGTTGTATGCTGTACAAAGCTTCACGCCTCAAGGATAACCGCTTTTATATTCACGGGCGTTATTGCTTATGCGAGCATAGCCTCTGCATTAAGCGGATTGTTCGGTTATGCGGAGGAAAGCCGTGAAAATGTTTCCGACACGCTTAAGATAAACGAGTGTATCGCAGAATATTCGGGCGGTACGGAAAATAAAACGATAATAGTTTACGACAACGACCGTATGACTGCAATGAGTATACAGTATTACAATCAGTCCTCAACGGTAAAATATATAAAGGAAGGCGGCGCTCTGCCGACAGACTGCTATGTTGTCAGCACCGACTCCGTAAAGGTCAACGGTGCCTGCGTGCTTATCGGACGTATAAACGATATAAACGTCTATGCTATCGGCAAGAATGCAATGAGACATGACGGCAACGAGCCGCCGGAAAAGCCCGAACCCGACGACCTTCCCGAAAGTGAATAATACAGTGCAAATGCTAAGGAGAGAAAAAATCAAAAATGCCTAAACTGAAAAAGAAAACCCGACAGATGCAACCGTCAAGATTGCTTGTCCTCGGATTTTCCGTAATAATACTGGCAGGTGCCGCACTTCTTTTCCTGCCTATATCTTCAAGAAACGGTCAGTTCAGCAATTTTATCGACTGTCTGTTCACCGCAACGAGTGCAACCTGCGTGACCGGTATAACCATATTCGATACTTATAACTATTTCAACGGCTTCGGACAGGGTGTAATCCTCGCTCTGATACAGGTCGGCGGTCTCGGATTTCTGACGTTGGTTACATTCATCAACCTTATCCTCGG
>CAVJKI010000032.1:4175-12754 GCA_963649995.1 Sodaliphilus sp. | reverse complement strand
GCGCTATGCTGGGATACACCAAAGAGTTTGTGACCGAAAAGTATAAAAGCATACTTGAATACGCCGAGCTGACCGAATTTGAAAACAGAGCGTTCAAGCAGCTTTCATCAGGTATGAAATCACGTCTTGCTTTCTCGATCTCATGCCTTATGGAGCCCGAAATATTGATACTTGACGAGGTTTTATCAGTAGGCGATGCGGCTTTCAGAGCCAAAAGCGAAGCCACTATGATGAATATTATAAAAAGCGGATGCTGTACGCTGTTCGTTTCTCATTCCCTGCCTCAGGTAAGAAGACTCTGCAATAAAGTCCTTTGGCTTGACAAGGGCAAGCAGATAGCTTTCGGCGATGTTAAAACCGTTTGCGATAAATACGACAGATATATACAAACTGTCACAAATATGCAAAAAATCAATTAACAGGTCTTACGGGGTGCAGAACATGGCTATATATCTGATCGACTTTGAAAACGTGCATTCAGACGGATTAAAGGGCATCGAGCTACTTAACAGCAAAGACGAATGTTACATTTTCTACAGCGAACACGCAGGCGTACTCACATTTAATATCCATAAAAAGATAACCGAAAGCAACGCAAAGATTTACTATGTTGAGGCACAGGTCGGCATGAAGAACGCACTTGACTTTCAACTCGTTTCTTATCTCGGCTACATGATCCGTGAAAAGCCTGACATCGACTATTGCCTGATCTCAAACGACAAAGCCTTTGAGCTTGTCGCAGGATTCTGGAATGAAAAAGGTGTAAATGTTTCGTCTGCGGTATCGCTTGACAGTGCATTGAACAGCCTTACAGTCAGAAAAATCAGCAGCGAGCTTGCAACACTGCTCCCAAACAGAAACGAGCTTCAATTTGTCGAAAAGTGCATAAATGAGCTTTCCACAAAATCAGGCATAAATAATCGTCTTGTCAAAAAATACGGCACTACAAGAGCCGGAGAAATATACAAGCTGATAAAGCCTTTGATTTCTGATAAAAAAGGCGATATGCGGCAAAAATAAAATACATTGATAACGTTCGTCCGAATCAGGTGAACGTTATTTTCTTTTTCTGAAGTCCTTTGGTAACACTGCATTTTCTTCTCGGCTTTTCCAGTAATAAATTACAACGCCTGTAAAATCACATTCGGGAATTTTCACAAACAATCAGTTAGATGGAGCTAACAAATTGAGTTAGAATAAACAAACTTTTTGTAATTGAGTTTTGCAATTTCAATTTTACTTGACAAATTGCTCTGCTGTGAGTACAATATTTTTTGTTAGCAAGTGCTAACCTTTCGCTTAAATGCGGGGTTAGCATCTTCTGATTATATCAGAGCCGCCGACACCGTCAGCAGCTTTATATAATCGGTATCCGACTGATAAGTAAGAACAAAAGAGAGGGTGAAGTTCTATGATGCCGCTCGTACTTGCATCTGAGGGTGAAGAAAATATCATAAAGAAAATCGGAGGAAGTCCCGAGGTCAAGAAACATCTTGAGAACTTAGGCTTTGTAGTCGGGGGTAACGTAAAGGTCGTTACTACCGTCAACGGAAATCTTATCGTAAACGTAAAAGAAGCAAGAGTTGCGATAAGCAAGGAAATGGCACAAAGAATCATGATATGATTCTTATTATAGAGGAGGTAACTCATGAAGACATTAAGACAGGCTGCTGTCGGCGAAACCGTAAAGGTTGTAAAGCTGCACGGCGAAGGCGCAATCAAGCGCAGAATCATGGATATGGGTCTAACAAAGGGCGTAGAAGTTTACATCCGTAAGGTTGCACCCTTAGGCGATCCCGTTGAAATAACAGTAAGAGGCTATGAGCTTTCACTCAGAAAAGCAGATGCCGAAATGGTAGAGGTTGAATAATCCCTGCCGTTCAATTATTAATAGTAAGTGGACTAAAAAGGTTAGCTGTTGCTAAGCCTTTTAAGGAAAGAGAGGAATTTTCCCGATGAGTTTAAAGATTGCGCTCGCAGGTAACCCTAACTGCGGCAAAACCACATTGTTCAACGCTCTGACGGGTTCAAACCAGTTCGTAGGTAACTGGCCCGGTGTTACCGTTGAAAAGAAAGAGGGTAAGCTCAAAAAGAGCGACGGTGTAGTAATTACCGACTTACCCGGTATTTATTCACTTTCACCCTACACACTTGAAGAAGTAGTTGCAAGAAACTATCTTATTGAAGAACGCCCCGATGCTATTCTCAATATCATCGACGGTACAAACCTTGAAAGAAACCTTTACCTTACAACTCAGTTAACAGAACTCGGCATTCCCGTTGTAATCGCCATCAACATGATGGATATTGTAAAGAAGAACGGCGATAAGATCAACATCGATGAGCTTTCAAGAGAGCTCGGATGTAAAGTAGTTGAGATCTCCGCTCTTAAGGGTACAGGTATCAAGGAAGCCGCAGACGCTGCTGTTGAAGCCGCAAAGAACGGCAAGACAGTTCCTATGCACACATTCTCAGGTCCTGTTGAACACACAATTGCTCACATTGAAGAAGCCGCAGTACACTCAATGCCCGAAGAACAGCAGAGATGGTACGCAATCAAGCTCTTTGAGCGTGATGATAAGGTTATCGAAAAGCTGGGCCTTGACAGTGCAGTAATGGCTCACATCGACGAAGACATCAAGAACGTTGAAAAAGAGCTTGACGATGACGCAGAAAGCATTATCACAAACGAAAGATATGTTTACATAGCAGAGATCATCAAGGGTTGCTATAAGAAGAAATCAGCAGGTCAGCTGACAACCTCCGATAAGATCGATAAGGTTGTTACAAACCGTTTCGCAGCTCTCCCGATATTCGCAGTAATCATGTTCCTCGTTTACTATATCTCAATGGTAACAGTAGGTACTGCCGCTACAGACTGGGCAAACGACGGACTGTTTGGTGACGGCTGGCACTTGTTCAGCATAGGCTCAGCTGATTATGAAGACGCATCAGGCGCTTACTCAGACGCTATGGAAGCTGTTAACGGCTTCGTTACAATTGAGGCTGACAGCGAAGACTTTGACGCCGCTACTGCTCTTGCAGAACTCAAGGCATATAAGCCCGAAGGTGAAAACCCCTCAGTTAAAATCGACGTTGAAGATGAGGAAACACTCAAAGTAAGCCAGCTTACGGTTTACTACAGTGAGATCCCCGCAGACGCTGATGAAGATTCAACACTCGGTATCACTTATCTTGACGCTGTTAAGTATTTTGAAGACGGCGGCGAAGAAGCATTTGAAGAACCCGATCCCGCTAACTACGGCGTATGGGTACCCGGTATCCCCGCACTTGTTGAACAGGGTCTTGACGCTGTTAACTGCGTTGACTGGTTAAAGGGTCTTATCCTTGACGGTATTATCGCCGGTGTAGGTGCAGTCCTCGGCTTCGTTCCCCAAATGCTCGTACTGTTCATACTGCTTGCTATTCTTGAGGCTTGCGGTTATATGGCTCGTATCGCATTCGTACTTGACCGTATCTTCAGAAAGTTCGGTCTTTCCGGTAAGTCATTCATACCGATCCTCGTTGGTACAGGTTGCGGTATCCCTGGTATCATGGCATCAAGAACAATTGAAAACGAACGTGACCGTCGTATGACGATTATGACAACAACATTTATCCCCTGCGGCGCTAAGCAGCCGTTCATCGCAATGATTGCAGGTGCTATCTTCGGTGGCTCACCCTGGATCGCAACAGGCGCATACTTCCTCGGTATGGCAGCAATCATTGTTTCAGGTATCATTCTTAAGAAGACAAAGATGTTTGCAGGCGATCCCGCTCCCTTCGTTATGGAGCTTCCCGCTTACCACATTCCTACAGTCGGCAACGTACTTCGTTCAATGTGGGAGCGTGGCTGGTCATTCATCAAGAAGGCAGGTACTATCATCCTCCTTTCAACTATCTTTGTTTGGTTCACATCATTCTTCGGTTGGGTAGACGGTGCATTCCAGATGCTCTCTGAAGAACAGATGGATTGCAGTATCTTAGCTAATATCGGTAAGGCAATCTGCTGGATATTTGCTCCTCTTGGTTGGGGCGATTGGCAGGCAACTGTTGCGGCTGTTACAGGTCTTGTTGCAAAGGAAAACATCGTTGCAACAATGGGTATCCTCTACGGAAGCGGCGATGCTACAGTATGGCAGACACTTGCTTCAAGCTTCACAGCAGTAAGCGGTATGTCATTCCTCGTATTCAACCTCCTCTGCGCTCCTTGCTTCGCAGCTATGGGTGCTATCAAACGTGAAATGAACAACGCTAAGTGGTTCTGGTTTGCAATCGGTTATGAGTGCGGCTTCGCTTATGTTATCGCACTTATGATCAACTACTTCGGTAAGCTGTTCACAGGCGCTCTTGCAGGTGTCGGCGATATAATCGGTCTTATCGTTGCAGTTCTTATCCTTGCCGCTCTTATCTACCTTCTCGTTCGTCCTTACAAGGAGAGCAAGAAGCTCGGCGTTAAGGTTAAGGTTTCTAAGTAAGATTCGTTTTCCATTATAAAAAGGAGTGATCTTTATGGATCCTATTGTAGGTTCAATAATTGTAGCAGTAATTTTACTTGCAGTGATCGTACTGATCATTCACAAGCTTATCAGCGACAAGAAAAAGGGCAAGTTCACCTGCGGAGGTTGCGTAGGCGGTTGCAGCGGACACTGTGCTCAGTGCCACGGTTGCAGTTCAGCCCCTCAGTCGCAGATAAAGAAAAAGAAATAAGCTTTAAGCGGAGCGTTTCGGCGCTCCGCTTTTTTCTTATGCAAAAATAAAATCCGTGTCTGTGAGCCGCTGCTCATAAACACGGATTTCTTTATTTTACTTCCCTTTCAATATTACCGATTATATACTCATATTCAGGATATGACGTTCTTATCCGTTCCCTGCACCGCTCGCAGAATTTTTCAAGCTGCGCCTTATCGTCACGCATTTTCTGCTTTGCACCCCACAGATGAGTATACCTGCTTTGCGGTAAAAACAGCCTGTCTTTATCAAGCAGTGTCGTGTATTCAATACCGCACCTTTTCGCAAGCATAGGGAGCAGTCTTTGTTCTGCAAACACCATATATGTGAGATAATCTCCGCCATACACTGCCGACTTCATAAATGCTATTGAGCGTGATGTGTAGTACTGCTTGAAATCCTCGTCGGGAATATACAAAAACGCCGTATTGAGCGGTAAGGTCGTATAGTCAAGCCCCTCGTCAAGCACCTTTCCTTTGAGCCTGAACATTGACACATCGGGATACACCGACGGCATAAGTTCTTCCTCATGTGCCGCTATTATTTTATCCGCAAACGGCGGATCCTCCCACACGATAAAATCCGTATCTATCATGGCGCACGGAGCAGGAAACTGCTGTAAAGCGATCAGCTTTCCGCCCGCCCAGAACATAACAGGATCAATCCCGTCAAGATCATCGGGAATAACAATCTTCATCTCATTCCAAATACCGTCAATTCCGAGCGTCAAAAACAGCTCTGCCCCGGCGCTGTCGGTAAGCATAGTTATACTGTTACCGTTTTTGCGCCACTGCAAAGCCGAAATTACTGTGCAATATATGTCGGGAAGGCTCATACTGAGCTTCTTGCCCGGATTCTTAGCGAAAAAAGCCGCCGATGAAAAAGAATGAAATCCGTTCATATAAGATGTATACCGTATCCGTAGCGGTTAAGCGGCTCTGATGAAAAAAACAGCATAAGCGCCCTCGGCGTAAAGCTACCGCCCTCGCATAATTCATCATAAGAAAAGCTGCCCGAAAGAAAGCTTGTTATATCAAAGCTTCCCGTATTCAGTGAGCCGAAGCTCGTAACCCTCCGTGAGCCGTATTCATATTCATACCTATGCTTATACCCGAACGAGCCGAATGAACCCGCAAAAGATGAAACTGCGGACGAGCCTTCAAAAGAGCTGTCCGAAATTTGTATCGGCGCATGAAACGAGCCGTTTGCCGATAATACCACAGTTCCTTTGTCACGCTTAAAAAACGGAGGCGTTACGGTTAAAAATGAATAGCCGCCGTACACACCGCTCTTATTATCGCTTTCCTGTTCTTCTTTTTTATCTGTAAATATATCTTCAAGAGCCTTGTCTGTGTTACCGCTTTTATCAATGTTATCGACCTTTGTTGCCTCAATATCGTTACCGTGCGCTCTGAGCCAGTCGGCAAGTCTGCCGCCGAGAAAATAGCCCTTTACATCGGTTATATTGAAATTGTCTTTGATACCGTCAAGGTCGGAAACCTTTACTCCGCCTATCCAAAGGCAACAGTTCTGCATAACATCAATCCTTTCATAAGTATACACCGACGCTCCGTCAACGGTGCATACTTTTTCTCACCATATCTAGCAGTACAGGAGCTACATTCAACGACGGCTCGGCAAGCACCGCTTCATACAGTGAATTTATAACAGCCCTCGCCTGCGCTCTGTTTGCGACAAGGCGGTGCGTGATAAGATCATTTTCCTTTATAGCAAGCTGTGATATGCTGTAGCATTCGCCCGATGCTATAATATCGTCAAGCATCGTAACAGCTCTGCGGTACATTGCTATCTGTCCCTCGTGTACCGTTGGCTTCGCCGTATCGTCAGCTATACGAAGCTTTATAAGCTTTTTCAGTTCATCGTGGCTGTATTCACAGAGCAGACGTTTAAGCACTGTTCTATCCTCTGTAACGCATATATCATGCGCTTCGATCAGCATATCCGTATCACTGCTCAGCTTCTGCTCAGCCTTATACCGCTCAAAGAAATTTGCCGCAGTTATCCTGCCAAGCTCCGCATGACCGTAAAAGAAAGTATCACCGTGCGAGCTACAGCATTTGCAATCAGGTATACCCGCATTGTGAAACAGCATTGCATATCTTATATCTGCCTGCGGCGGAGCAAATTCAACACTTTTGGAAATATGCTCCCACAGTGTACAGTCGTAATATCTGTCTTTGAATCTCTGCGATTTGAAAAGCTCAGGCTCTATGGCTGAAAACACTTCGGGAAAACGTGTCATAACACCCGAAATGTTTCTTGTCATAAGCACCCTTGTAAAGCGCCTTAACAGCTCACGCTTGTCCGTTTCACACAGCAGATGTGCATTTGCCTTTATTGCGTCAGCCGTTACACTGTCGATTTCGTAATTTTCCCCGCCGAGCAGCTCAAGTGCAGTCAGCATATTGAACGGATTTGTAACAAGACTTGACTGAGGCTCCAGCTTTAATGTAAGCTCGTTCTCGTCAAGGTCGTTTTCATGCCAGAGTACAACAGGATATTCACCTATCGCTTTAAGCGTTATCACGCCGTCCTTTATGCACGGCATACCGTCAAACGGATCCTTGAAGCCCTTTCGCGGGTGGTACGCAATCGCATTTGCAGAGAAATCACGCCGTGCAAGGTCAAACAGGTAGTTATCCGTATAAACCGCTTTGCCGTCCTTTATCTCGCCGCAATAGGTCGATACCTGTATCACAAGTCCGAGCGATGAAACCATTATACTGCTCATATCCTCGTTCTGTGACACTATACGCATATCACGGAATACATACAGCATTTCATTGAAATCCGCCGTAGTGAATATATCATAATCCATCGGTGTACCGCCCCTGAGCAGTTCAGCTACGCACTGTCCGACAAAATACGCCTTATCCCCTGCACGTTCAAGCATTTTAAGCACCTGCATAGCCTGTTCGGGTATATTCAGCGTCTGTCTTTTAACAGCCAAGTACGGTCACCTCTTGTTTTCGTTTTTATTTGTTGGGATAGCCCCAGCCGTCCACACCGCTCTTTCTCAGCGCAGTGAACATTCTGAGCTTGAAGCCCTTGTCATTATGCTCCATATCCCTTAAAAATTCCTTTGTTTTCTGTCTTGTCGTTGTCTTGTCCGCAGGACATACCGACTTTACGACCTCAAGCTTATTACGGTTGCAGGCAGATATTATCTGCGATTCGGGAGCAAGCACCAAAGGACGTATTACGGTTATATCCTTTCTGTCAAGGTGGGTCTTAGGCGAAAAACAGCCTATTCTTCCCTCCTTGAAAAGATTCATGATGAACGTTTCTATCACATCGTCATTATGATGCCCGAGCGCAAGCTTGTTACAGCCTGCCGCCTTTGCGGCGTCATGCAATGCGCCTCTCCTCATATTGGCACAGAGCGAACACGGGTTCGGCTCTTTTCGTATGTCAAACACGATCTCGCCTATCTGAGTATGTACAAGGCTGAAAGGCACATCAAGCTTTTCGCAGAGCCTTGCCACCGCTTCATAGTTATTCGGCACGCCGTTAAAGCCGGGGTCAATGGTCACGGCAACTATATCATAATCAAACTCGGCAAAGCGCCTCATCTGTGCCAGCCCCGACAGAAGCACAAGGCTGTCCTTGCCGCCGGATATGCCTACCGCTATCTTATCGCCCTTTTGTATAAGATCAAATTCCTGAACGGCTTTTCTGATATATCCGAGTATCTTCTGCATTATTTCTTATCCTTTTTGTTCTTACCGAATCTGAAATAATTCTCACGATACTTTATCGGGATATTCAGCTTCCTGCTCAGTACCATTACCGTTGCGTCGGTAATGGTACTGAGCAGGAAGCTGAAT
>CAVJKI010000032.1:0-4165 GCA_963649995.1 Sodaliphilus sp. | reverse complement strand
GTACCATTACCGTTGCGTCAGCCGCAATGGTCAGGGCGATGAAAATTATGCAGACCACATAAGCGGCGTCGTTTTTCATCGCCATTCCGACTCCGGCGGCGGCCGCCGCAATCAGAGCAAACAGAAAACGTGTTTTTTTGAATATTCTCAGAGCAAGCTCCAAAAACAGTCCTCCTTTATATCGGCATTAATCCTCGCCGAGCTTAAGCGCCTTGTTAATGTTTATCTTGCGTATTATTCCGCCGAGTATCGCAAATCCGCCGATAAGCATTATAGCTATCAGAATATACATCTTTATGTAGTCGGCCTGCATTGCGGCAACTCTGTACGGCGGTATCTGCTCGTTTATATTGTACATATACTGGAACAGCGGTACAAACAGGTCGCTTGTCACACCGCCGATTATAAACGCACAGATTATCGAAACGCCCGATACAAGAAGCTGTTCATATCCGAGTATTCCTATTATCTCACCGAAGGACACGCCCATAGCCCTTAAAATACCGAACTGGAGTGTTCTGCCCTTTATTGACAGTATCCAGTAGATAAGGAAGCCGATTATAGTCATAACCATTATGATGATAAAGCCGAGCGTCAACGCACCGTTCATACCCTGGAGCGAGGGATCGGTCTTTTCGCTTATCAGCATCTGTGAGCTGTCCTTTATGCTTTCAAGAGGAAGCATAGCGTTCTCAATGCTGTTGTAAAGCGCTTCGCTTGTCGCACCGTCAGCCATCTTCAGCCATATCTGATATGGTTCAAGCTCTGTTCTTGCTCTTACATAATTGTAGTTCATTACCGCAAAGTCGCACTCATTGGGGTTAAGACCAGGCCAGTAATCCACTATCGCCATAACGGTCGTATCAAGGCTGTCGTTACCGCCCCACTTGAGCGAAATTACATCGCCCTGTGCAACATTTGCCTTTTCTGCAAGTCCGCTTGAAATTATAACGCCCGAACGGCTTTCTACCAAAGCGTTGCAGTAATTCCACCAGTGTATCGGCAGAAGATCGTTTCTGAACCATGCTGTCTGTGCGAACTTATCAGGCTCTATAGCCATAAGCGTAAGGTCGGCGCTGTTCTTATTTGCAATTCTGAGCTTGACATTGTTGTTTACAAGAACTCTTGTTGCGATCTTTACGCCGTCAAGATTTTCGTATCGTGAGAAGTCTGTTTCGACATAAGTGCTTGAGCCGCCCTCCTCTGATGTGGAGAGAGAATATTCGGTCATAACAACGTCTGCGCCGTTTTCATAATAGATTCTGTCGCTGATGTTGTTGTTTATCGCTCTTGCGGTATTTGCCGAGAACAGACCGAAAGAGAACGTCATGACAAGGAACAGCATAAGGAAGCGTTCCTTGCCGCCCTGCGAACGGCATACGGTGGTTATAGCCATATACTGCGACGGTGTCCAGAACGGACGCAGTACATAATAAACAAGTCTTAAAAGATACGGGTAAATACGGATAAACAAAAGTCCGAAGCCCAGTATCATAAGTGTAGAGAATATGAACAAAAGCGGGTCAAGCTCGCCTGTTGCCTCAAATGTACCCTCCGCTATAGAATTTGTGATATTCGTTGTGTAGAAATAGAGGAAGCCGAACGATACTGCAAGAAGCACAATATCAATTCCGCACTTCTCCCACAGCGACATCTTTACTACCTTTGTCCTGCTCTGCTTGTACTGTACGATAGTAAGCTTTGACGCAGGGATTATCGGTATCATTGTAGTAAGGAAGAATACAACTACCGCAAGCAGTGCGTAGATCACGCTTATGCCCGTTATCTTTGCGGCGATTCCCGTGCGGTTTACAAACTCTAAAAAGCCGTTTGATACTCCGAGGAACTGACACAGCACAAGTCCGATAAACGGCGCTATTACAAGCGTCACTATACCGAGTATTCCCGACTCGGCGGCATACATACCGAATATCTGCCGTGAGCTTGCGCCACGGCTTTTGAATACGGCGATCTCGTTGCGCTCTCTGTCAACATTCAGCTGTGACACCATGAACAGATAGAATGCAAGCATTACCATTGCAGGTATCTGAAGTATCCACAGTATACGGGTAAGCTTTTCGGCGCGCTCGGTATAATTTCCGATTATATCCGACACGTTGAATTCATACGCATAGCCCGCCTGCTGATAAAATTCGTTGTCCTTTTCAAGCTCAGCCGTAACAGCGGCGATTCTGTTCATATCAAGAGTATGATAATCGAGCGAATATCTGCGTGCAATATTCACCGCATTGAATCTGCCGTTGGGCATAAGGTCGTTTCTTACCATGTCATAATCAACGAAAATCGCATTAAGATAGCTGTCGAGCGTTTCTGCCCAGTAGCTGTCATTATCCGTTTTCTGTTCATATACGCCGGTAATTTTCACATAATAAGGCTCAACACCTGCCGCAAGAGATACGACCTTGTATGTATTGCCCATGTTTATACCGAGTGTTTTCAATGCGTCCTCAGAAGCAAGTCCCTCATAAACGCCGTCAACAGCCGTCTTTGACGGAAGCTCGCCTCTTATCAGCTTCATGTGGTCAAGGCTGTCGGTCATTCCTATGAGCTTCAGTCTTGTTGACAGCTCCGCACCGTTACGCTCGCCGTTTACAATGTAAAGGCAGTCGTCTATAAGCGTTGTCTTGGTGTTCTCCGATGCAATTTCTATAGCATTGATCCTTGAATCCGCCTTTGATACAATATCGTCAACAGTCGCCTGCTGAGTGTTCGTATCGGTCGTTATCTGGAGCGTCTTTGTTACAGAGTACAGACCGGGATATTTGTTGTTGTCGATCTGATACTGCTCCATATCCTTGATCAGCATACGCTGCAACGATGCGTCCATGTATATAGGTATAGTACTCATCATGCCTGCCGCAAGCAGAAAGCCTATGAACAGGCAAAGCACCATCCATTTTGTATTGCGCATTTTGCGCCACAGTAAAGTAAACATCTTATTATTCCTTCCGAAGGTTAAGCTGAATTTCTGTAGCCGTCCTACTTAACAACGACCTCGTCACCCTCGGAAAGTCCCGATGTTATCTGGATTTCCGTAGCGTTGCTTATACCTGTTTCAACATCTACCTCTGTTTTTACGCCGTCCTTGTAAACCTGAACGTAATTCTTTCCCGACAGCGTCTTTACAAGATATTTCGGTATTACAATGGCGTTCTCCGCCTGCGCCTTTATGTAGCTTACATCTGCTACCGTACCGACCTTGGTAAAGCTCGGCAGACTGCCCTTGAACTCGGCGTATATAGAGGTCGTATCCTCGTCGCCCTGCTCCTTTGCCTCAGTCGGGGTCTTTACTATAGTACCCTTGAATTCTTCCTCGTCGACAGTTATCGTGACCTCCTGACCCTTTGTGAATTTCTTATCGTCATTCACCGAAGCCTTGACATAGATCTTTTCGGGGTCGATTATGGTAGCGATAACCTTATACGACTGCACCTTTGTGCCTGCGTTCATACGCTCCGCAAAGCTTACAAGCCCGTCGCAGGGCGCATACAGCTTTGAGCCGTCATACTCATTCTGCAACTGTGCAAGCGTATTCTTCTCTATTTCAAGCTGTAAGCGGTCGTTTTCCGCACCGCTTGAATTGTATGTATTCTGTGCCTGCTGGACCTTAAGCTCCTGCGAACGTATCTCATATTCGAGATCGCCCGTGTTGTATTCTGCAATAAGGTCGCCCTTCTTTACGGTGTCGCCGGCTTTGACATATATCGTTTTCAGCGTACCGTCACGCTCTGTGAATGAACAGTCCTGCTGTACCTCTGACACACAGTAGCCTGTTGCGCTCGCCTTGTTGATTATCGTTTTCTTTACCGCCTTATAGGTCGAGTAAGTAACGTCTTCAACTTTCAGTACCGGGGGATCAAGCAGCTTTTCTTCCTCCGGGAAGAAGTAACAGCCCGACGCCGAGCCCGCCATAGCACATACTGTGACAACTGCCGCAATACGCATAAAGGTCTTTTTCATTTTTTCGTTCCTTTCCTTTTACCAAGGGGTTTTGTGCATCTTTTTCCTTATATTGAAAATCAAGAATATCGCTATCCTTTCAGAATGCAAAACTGTTTTTAAAAGGGGGTTTGGGGCACAGCCCCACATTCAGCCCCGGCACGGATGCCGGGCGTGTATGCCACAAGGCTTTGCAGGACGCAAA
>CAVJKI010000031.1:0-12821 GCA_963649995.1 Sodaliphilus sp. | reverse complement strand
GAGGTCTGAGCAGAGCAACGCCTCCGTTACGGGGATACGGCGCTTTATGCTCAATCTGCAAGCGGCTTCGGCGGCAGGCTTTGTTATGTAAAGCCCGATTTTATAATATATCTGAATAAAGCTGTCGGTGTCGTATGGGTCGTTTATGAAGCTTATTAAAGCGGTAATGTCTGTTATCGGCTTACTTGTGAAAAATGTTTTTTCTCCGCCCTTCAGCCTGTATCCGATGTTTTCTCTTTCAAGCAGGTCAACAAGCGCTACCGCACTGTCGTTGTTTCTGAAAAGAGCCGCTGTCTGTTTGTCGTTCCTCTTTGCTATGCCGCACAGAAAATCATACTGCACCTGCCTGTTGCGGCAGCTTACCGTGCGCACGGGTATACCGCTTGCGTTTACCGCACAGATAGTCTTTTCGCGGCGGAATCTGTTACGGCTTACAAATGAGTTGGCTGCTGAGATTATTTCGGGCGTTGAGCGGAAATTCTGCTCCATAAACAGTATCTCGGCATTTCTGTAGGTTTTCTCAAAGCTTATCAGTGCGTCGGGATAAGCTCCCCTGAAAGCGTATATACTCTGATCCTCGTCGCCGACCATAAACAGATTGCCGCTTTTTTGTGCAAGCAGTCTGATTATTTCGTGCTGTATCTTAGACGTATCCTGTGCTTCGTCAACACAGATATAGCGGAATCTTTCGTGGTAGGATGCGAGTATGTCGGGAAATTTTGTAAGTATGTCAAGCGCTGTTACCATCTGATCGTCATAATCCATAAGCGAGCGTGAGGTCAGCTCACGGTTATATTCCCTGTATATCCTGAGCGGGTCGTAGCCCTCGCCGTGCAGTCCGGCTATCTGTTCATCGTTCAGCATCATGTTCTTTGCGTAAGTGATCATAGCACCGATTTCGTTAACGGTGGACGTATCTGCAAATTCTCCCGTGGTCGCCCTGTATATATCGCCTATAAGCCGTTTGCGGTCGCCCTCGTTGCTCATAAGTCTCGGTATATTTTCCGTACCGTATACGCTGCCGTATTTCTCAATGATTTTTGAGGACAGACCGTTTATGGTGCGTATTTCAAGCCCGTTTGCATACTGACTGCCGAAGCAATTCACAAACCGATTTTTAAGCTCATGGGTGGCTGCTCTTGTATATGTGACCGCCAGTATCTGTGACGGCGCAATTTCACAGCAGCAGACCATGTAACCAAGGCGTGTTATAAGTACTGTGGTTTTTCCGCTGCCGGGTACGGCAAGCAGTAAGACCGCACCGTTTATTGCTTTGACGGCTTTTTTCTGCTGTTCGGTCATATTTGAAGTGTAGCGTTTTTCAAATTCATTCTCAGTCATGTGCAGTCCCTCCGTTTATTGCTACTATTCTATCATAAATAAACTCTGACTGCAATATTAAAGAGGCTGACCATGTTCATAATGCCGAAATGTGTGAAAATTTATAAAAAGTACTTTTCTTATAACGGGTTTTGTGGTATGATAAATATATATGTACATTTTGAGGTGAACAGATGAACGCACAGGAGTTATCCGCCCTGATAAAGCAGGCGCAGACAGGTGATACTGACGGTTTTACACAGCTTTATAAAGCGGTGTACAGACCTATATATAAAATAGCGAGAACTGCGATGAAGAATGAGGACGCCGCTGTTGAGGCGGTAAGACTGACGGTGCTTGACAGCTTTGCGGCACTGCCGACGGCAAAGATCGGTTCTTCCGCACAGTTTATAGAGTGGCTTGTAAAGATACTTTGCACTAAGATAAGACATCTGAACAAGACGGACGGCGAGCTTTGCTCAAGGGCTGAGAGAGGCTCTGATATAAGGAACGCTCTGAATGAATTACCCGATATAGAGCGTCTTGTTCTCAGCGTCAGCACGGTGTGCGGGTGCAGTGCCGAGAAAACCGCAAAGCTGTGCAGCTATACCGAGGAAACGGTAGGCGTGTGCCTTACCAACGCCGAGGTTACGATGAAGGCGCAATTGCTTTCGGGACAGAATATCTGACGGAGGAATACAGAGATGGACAGTCTGGAACAAAAGATAAAAGAATACGTTTCTTCCGTTGAGATACCCGACAGAGTAAAGCCGGAGGAGATAAAGAAGCTGCTTGAGGATAATGCGGATATGACCGCAGGCGTATTCCTGCGTAAGCTTAAGGAGCTGAAAATAAGCGGCTCGGATTTTCTGGAGCTTCTCGGAAACAGCAAGATAGGCAATATGGAATTCAGACGGATCGAAGAAAATCCGCATCTGAAATTCGATGAGCTTTTGCAGATACTCGACAACTCGGTTTTGTCGGGCGATGACTACCGCATGATAATTTCAGTGGCAACTCAGCGCAAGGAGCTTGCAGAGCAGAGAAAGAGGAGAGAGGAAGAAACTCTCCGCAGAATGACCGAGGAGCTTACGAGTAAGAAAAACGTTCACAAGGAAGAAAACGCAGGAACAAAGCCGGAGGCTTCCGACAATACGGAAAATGCCGCACCCGCCTCGGATATTGCACAAGCTCCCGCAAAAACGGCAGATAACGAAGCTCCCGACAATACGGTAAATGACACCGATTCGGAAAGAGCGGCGGCCGCTGAAGCTCTTATCATGCGTATGCAAAAGGAGCTTGACAGCGAAAATTCTGTCGAAAATGTAAATAACGAATCAGATTATACAGATAGTAATGAAAATATGACGGCAGACAGCGAAGAAAGCGTTACCGCTGACAGTGTCAGACAGCCGCTTGATTCCGAAACATCTGCTGATATTGAAGAAAATGTATATGATGATACAGCTTCCGAAAATGCCGACGAAAGCGGTGCAGAGGACAGCGCAGAAAGCACCGATGCCTCGGACTATGACGCTGAGCTTGCTAAGAGCGTAACGCAGGAATTCTGCATACCCGAACCGCCCGCCGAAAAAGAACCCGAAGAAGCCGAGGATTTTGACGGCATGATCGCAGACGATGAGAAGATCGGCAGTAATGCAAGAGAGATAGGCACGGCTATAGGAGAGCTGATGGACGGCGATTCGGACGATGATGTCAGCGATGATGAAGGAGAATTTACAGTAACAAAACGGCGTAAGGCTTGCCTTGTGACCTCCTTTGTCGGTGCGGCTGTACTCATTATCGGCGGATTTACGCTGAACACCCTCAGAGACTGCGGAATAATACAGGAGCTTACCTACGATATACCCGAAAAGCTGGTACAGAATATATCTGACTATAAGACGTTTCTTGAAGAAGCGCAGGCGGCTGACGGTAAGATAAGCTATACCTTGCCTGATATGCTTGTGATAGGAGAGCAGAAACGTTCATCACTGCCTAAAAATATGCACAGCGACTCGCTGGTAGCTACAGTAAACGGCAGTGAGATATGCGGCGCAAAGGAAACGGACGGCAAGCTGAGCGGCAATTTCAGCTTTGAAACGGGTCTTTCCGATGTCGGTATAATCAATTGCGGGGAGTATTTCGCAGTTATCGGCACCGATAACGGAGCAACCGTTGTCCGCACTTATGATGAAAGCGGCATAATTAACGGAGAAGCAGTCGACGAATATATACTTTCGGGAGAATTTGTCGATTATTATACAGACAGTGTCAGATTATTTGTTGTGACAAACGATTATTTTGATGTAATGAAAGCGAACGCCGATGAGCTTACTACGTTCGTTCCTTCATATACATACAATAACGAGCGCAGTGCAGTGAATTTTAACGATATAGCATTTTTCGGAAACATCAACGCACTGAATTATTACACAACCACCTCGATAGATTTGAAGAACGAAAGAAAACCGTTTATCAGAACTATACTGACAGGTAAAAACGGAGGCTGTTCGACATCGGACAACGGTGTGTATATATGCGACACCTATATGCTGAATCAGAAATATCATTCATCATTGGCTTTTGTGCTGTTTGATGAAGCACTCAGCACGCTTTCGGGCGGATATGACGATATTGCGTTCAATCCTACTCTCCTTAATGCGATGAATGATAATTTCACTGCTGTATGCATGAACTATACGGACGGCAGTGAAACCAATGCGCTTATGATTACAAGCCAAGCCTTGGCTGTTGTCAATATGGTTGAGAATATACCGCAGGACAAGCGTTATTCATCTATCAGCGGCAAGGATAAAACGGTAACGGTGACAACGGCAGGCGATGATGCCATGAGCTACAGCATAAATGTCGACACGGGAGAGGAAGCGACAGCCGAAAATACCGACAGCATAAAATTAAGCGACAATATAACGGCTCAGGTAACTCTGACGGCTGATAAAGACGGCAACAGGACGGGAATCCTGCTGTCAGTCGGCGGCAACAAAAAAGCCGAGGTAACAATTACGGCAGAAAGCAGTACGCCCGGAGATTGGAATCAGTATCTTACAAGCCCTGTGTGCGATGATATTTCTCAGCTGGCTTTTTATGAAACCGACGGCAAAATGATAATCGGCATACCGATAGTGTACTTTGACGGCATTTCGCAGGTAAGTCGGTGTAAGTTCTACAGCTATTCCGACAACAAGCTTTCAGAGCTCGGAAACATCACATTGTATGATGAAAAGTACAACACGCTTGACTGTGAAATCGCAGGCGGAGATAAGCCGTATATTCTTACTATGTGGGATAACCGTGTAATCACTGCAAGCATAGATAAGGTAAGCGTGATTTCCGACACTGTTTTAAAGACGGTCGAAAAGAAAGCCGACAATAAAACGCAGAGTAAGACCGAAAGCAAGGCGGAGAGTGGTAGCGACAGCAAAACTGAGAGTAAGACGGACAGCAAAACAGAAAGCAGCACGGACAGTAAGGGTGAATAAAATGCATGAGAAGCTGATAATGGCGGCGATTGAATACGACAAGGGCGACCCCGGACGCATACAGCACTTTATAAAAGTACACAGCTTTGCAAGGCTTATCGGTATGCAGGAAAATCTGTCGGAAAAGATGATGAAAACGCTTGAAGCGGCGGCTGTACTTCACGACATCGGAATACATGAGGGCGAACGGCTGTACGGAAGAAACGACGGCGAGATCCAGCAGAGGCTCGGTCCTGACATTGCAAAGAATATCCTGCTGGCAGTCGGCGGATACGATGATGTAACTGAGCGTGTGATGTATCTTATAGCCCATCATCATACCTATACCGACATTGACGGCATTGACCTGCGAATACTGATCGAAGCCGATTTCATTGTCAATCTCTATGAGGACAATGCAAGCGAAAAGGCTGTCAGAAGTGCGTATGAAAAGATATTTGTAACGGAAAGCGGTAAAAAAATACTCACAGACAGCTTCGGCTTGCAGATGTAATTTTAATTTATAAATAACAGAACAGCGTTTACGACTTTGATCGCAGGCGCTGTTTTTATTTTTTGTGCCATAAACCGTACAGTCTGTCCCGAAAAGGTTGAAAGTAAATCCGAATACGTTTATAATATCAGTAAAACATCGCAAGGAGCAAAGAAAATGGAAATATTGCTTATAATAACGCTTTCGGTAAGCCTTGTATCGGTGATCATATCTGCGGTAACGCTGTTACAGCAAAAAAAGCTCGCCGATAATCTTGATAGCAGAAATACCGATGACGGCGTTGCAAAACAGCTTGATATTCTTGCCGAACGTACCGTACAGCTTTCTGCAAAGCTTGATACCGCACAGGCAAGCCGTACAAGCAGTGACACTGCGCTGAGGACGGAGCTTGTAAGCCTTATCACAAATCTGGGCGGTACGCTGACCGATACGCAAAAGCAAAATGCAGACGGCACTGCAAGATTGCTTTCGCAGTTCGAACAGCGGCTTCAGAGCATAGAGCAGAGAAATGCCGCCGATATGCAGAATATGCGTAATGAGATGGCAAACCAGCTCGGAGCTATCAATGCCAATACGAGAAATCAGCTTGAAGAAATGCGGGGAATGGTCGGCGAGAAGCTACAGACAACGCTTGACGACAAAATAAGCCGTTCGTTTGCGGCAGTCAGCGAACAGCTTGGCAAGGTATACAGCGGACTGGGTGAAATGCAGAGCCTTGCCGCAGGTGTCGGCGATCTGAAAAAGGTTTTGTCGAATGTCAAAAACAGAGGTATACTCGGAGAAATGCAGCTCGGTGCGATCCTTTCGGATATACTTGCTCCCGAACAGTACGATACAGAGGTTGCCGTAATCCCCGACAGCCGTAATCGTGTTGAGTTTGCGGTCAGACTTCCGGGTAAGAGCAATGATACGGTTTATCTGCCGATAGATTCAAAGTTCCCCGGCGACACCTACACCGCCCTTTGCAATGCTTATGACATCGGCGACAAGCCGATGATTGAAGAAGCGTCAAAGGCGCTCGTTGTAGCTATAAAGAAATGTGCAAAGGACATTCACGACAAGTACATCTGTCCGCCGTATACGACTAACTTTGCGGTTATGTTCCTGCCGTTTGAGGGGTTGTACGCCGAGGTCGTAAAGCTCGGACTGGTGGAGGACTTACAGCGCAATTATCAGGTGAGCATAGCAGGTCCGTCCACAATGTCCGCATTGCTCAATTCTCTGTATATGGGTTTCCGCACCCTTGCAGTGCAGAAACAAAGCAGTGAGGTATGGAAAATACTCGGCAGTGTAAAAAAAGAGTTTGAGAATTTTGAAGATGTTCTGACAAAGACGAAGAAGCACCTTCAGCAGGTTGACGCCGACCTTGAAACGCTTGTCGGCGTAAGAACAAGAGCGATAAACAAACAGCTTATGAGTGTCGGTGAGGATAGTGATAGTACAGCCAACCGCATAGATGCAATGATAAGTGCGGTAGAATAAAAAGTGCCGCCGCAGATTTAACAGCAATCTGCGGCGGTTTTTGTGCTGTGTTGAAAATTTAGTTGCAAAAAAATTCAATAGGAGATGTAAAATTGTTCTTGGTTTTACATATATCATAAATTTTTATGAAGAAACACCGCCGGGGTCATCACTCCCCGGCGGTATCTTTATTTCATCATATCTATAACAGAACTGAGTGTATCTTTTACAGCTTGTTTTTCGTTTTCCGAAAGCTGTGTTATTTTATCTGAAAGTATCTCGGTAGGCGAAGGCGAGTTATCAGAGGTCAGAGGGTGGTGGCTTGCGGAAATTCCTGCGATATAATCAAGGCTGACATTATAATATTTTGCAAGCAGAACTGCACGTTCAAGCGGTATTTCCGCTTTACCCGATTCGTATTTTCCGTAGTGCTGTGCAGATGTGCCGAGATAGTCGGCTATCTCCTGCTGCGTCTTGTCCGCGTCCTCGCGCAGATCGCGTAATCTCTGATAATGTGCCATACTCACCCCTCCTGTACAGATTTTATCATATCAGACTGAAAATTGTTGACAAAAGTATCTAATATGGCTATAATTGAAGTATAATTAGTCATATCAGACACTTTTTTATGTAAAAAAGTCTAAAAAGATTAGTCTGTAAAATGAAAGATGATGAGGTGTGATTTATGGGACAGATAGCACAGATAATCAAATATGAGGGGGATAATTCCACATTTGTATGGAAGCACCCTTGTGAAGACTTCAACAGCCTTACCCAGCTGATAGTCCATGAAAGCCAGGAAGCCGTATTCTTCATGAACGGTCAGGCGCTCGATCTGTTCGGAGCGGGCAGGTATACTCTCGAAACGCAGAATGTACCTAAGCTCGGCAAGCTGCTGAACCGCATGACAGGCGATCAGACTCCGTTCCACTGTGAAGTATATTTCATTAACAAGACGGTTCAGATGTCGCTGAAATGGGGTACGGATTCAAAGGTGCGCTATATCGACCCCGATTCGGGAATACCTGTAGAACTCGGTGCGTGCGGTAATATGAACCTTATGGTAAGCGACAGCAGAAAACTGCTGATAAAGCTTGTCGGCACAATGGACGGAATAGCATGGGACGATAACAGCGCCGCTTTTTCGAAGTCGTTGCAGGATTGTTTCCGTCCGCTTATTTCCACGGCGGTCAAATCAAACCTTTCTACCGCCATCAAGTCTAAAAAAATCTATCTTCTTGAAATAGACGAGCATCTTGCAGAGCTGTCAGAGGTGTTGAAATCGGCAATAGTACCCGGATTTGAAGAATACGGTCTGACAATTCCTCAGTTTTATCTGACTACTGTAGTTTTGCCCGACAATGACCCGAATTTCAAGAGAATACGGGAATTACATACTATAGCCTTGCAAAAGAGAATGCTTGAAGCCGAGGCTGACATTCGCACTGCAAAGGCTGAGGCAGAAGCAAGATACGGCACTGCACAGGCTAAAGCCGAAGCGGAGATCACAGCGGCAAAGCGTCAGACCGAGCTTGAAAAGCAAACGACACAGACCGAGATAGCAAAGCGTGAAGCGGAAAGAGCCGTTATAGCGGCACAGGCAGAAGCAACAGCTATGAAAGCCACAGGCTTTGCGGAAGCCGAGGTCATGCAGGCGAAAGGCTATAATCAGAAAGACGTATTGCAGGCTGAAGTTCAGAAGGCTTATGCCGAGGGCATAGGAAATATGGGTTCTAACGGCGGCTCGGCAGGCGGCGGAGTAGCCTCGGATATGGTAAGCATGATGGCAGGAATGAAAATGGCAGGAGCTATGATGGGACAGCTTGACAATATGACAGGTAATATCGGTCAGACGGCTCAGCAGTCTGTATCTGCACCCCCGCCCGATAAAAAAGAAGCCGCTGTTAGATGTGAAAAGTGCGGTGCGGAGCTACCCCAAAATGCAAAATTTTGTCTTGAATGCGGAGAAAAGGTAAAGCCCGCCGTCCCCGACGGTATGATAGTGTGTCCCGAGTGTAACAAGACGGTGGTAAAGGGCAAATTCTGCCCAGAATGCGGTCACAAATTTATAACAGTATGCCCGAAATGCGGAAACGAGCTTCCTGAGGGAGCAAAGTTCTGCCTTGAGTGCGGCGAAAAAATCTAAGGGGGATATTTAAATGAAAAAGAAATTCGGTATATATACGGTAATATGGGCGGTTGCGCTTGTAATATTCAATGTGGTTTCATTTACAATTGCGCTGAATATGGGAAAAGAGCTGAACTCATCATTCTTTATAGGCTATATTGCGGTCACGGCGGCTTTTATAGGTCAGCTTTTATGCGCTTATTTCGCATTCAAAGCCGATTCCCTTAAAAAGTTCTTCTATAACGTATCTCTGATTTCGCTGAGCTACGGTGGGCTTATTGCTATGCTTGTACTCGGCTCGCTTACAATGCTTATCCCCGATGCGTTCTCTTTTGTCGGAATAATAGCCTGCGCGGTCGTTCTCGGTGTATACATAATCACTGTTGCTAAGGCAAAGCTTGCGGTCGAAACGGTAGAGCAGACAGACGCAAAAATCAAAACACAGACGCAGTTTATCCGCCTGCTTACAGCGGACGCTGAGAGCCTGAAAGGTTATGCAACGGACGATAACGCAAGACAAGCCTGCAACAAGGTGTACGAGGCTGTACGCTATTCCGACCCTGTGAGCAACCCTTTACTGAGCGGCATTGAAAGCGATATATCTGTGAAATTCAGCGCATTTTCCGACAGTGTGAAAAACAAAGCGGATAATTCTCAGCAGCTGGCGGAGGAGCTTTGCAGACTGATTTCGGAGAGGAATGCAAAGGTAAAGGCACTGAAGTAAGGAGTAATTATGGATATTAAAGCTTGGATGAATGATGCTGTCATTAAAATCAATTCTTTAGATGATGGCACAGAATTTAAACTGAAAAATTTATTTGATGGAGTAAAATGGGAAAAATTGCCCACAGGAGATCGAAAGAGCTTCGGCAAATATTTTAAAAACGAAGTTTTGGAAGGTTGTGTAACAAACACTGTCTATATAGGCAAATCCCCAAACGGCTCAGCTGAATACAGAAAGGTTAATAATTAAAATGTCAACATTAAAATGCAAAATGTGCGGCGGCACGCTTGAAACAAACGAAAACGAAACAACCGCGACCTGCGAATACTGCGGTACGGAGCAGACAATACCGAAGATAACCGATGATGTGATCGGCAATCTTTTCAACCGTGCGAATACACTCCGTTTAAAGTCCGAGTTTGACAAGGCGGAGGAGATATATAATAAAATTGTCGGACTTGACAACACACAGTCCGAGGCTTACTGGGGCATAATTCTGTGCAAATACGGCATTGAATACGTTGAAGACCCCACGACCTACAAGCGTGTCCCCACCTGTCACAGAACGTCATATGACGCGATCACTGCCGATGAAGACTACAAGCTTGCCATACAGTATGCCGATATCAGTCAGAAAATCATCTATGAGGCGGAAGCAAAGGCGATAGACGAGATACAGAAAGGCATTCTCACTATCTCGCAGAATGAAAAGCCCTACGATGTATTTATCTGCTATAAGGAAACCGATGAAAGCGGAAAGCGCACACAGGACAGCGTGCTTGCGAACGACATATATCACCAGCTGACGCAAGAGGGCTTCAAGGTATTCTATGCGGCAATAACGCTTGAGGACAAGCTCGGACAGGAATATGAGCCTTACATATTCGCCGCACTGAACAGCGCAAAGGTTATGCTTGTTATCGGCTCAAAGCCGGAATATTTCACGGCGGTATGGGTAAAGAATGAGTGGTCACGTTATCTCAAGCTTATGAAAGCCGATCGCTCAAAGCTGCTTATACCCTGCTACAAGGATATGGACGCTTATGAACTGCCCGAGGAATTCGCACATTTACAGGCGCAGGATATGGGCAAGATAGGCTTTATCAACGATATAGTGCGTGGCATAAAGAAAGTTATCAAAAAGGACGAGCCGAAGTCTGTTGTAAAGGAAAATGTTGCGGCAGGACAGGCGGCAAATTCGGGCGTTGCTCCGTTACTGAAGCGTATTTCACTTTTCTTAGAGGACGGAAACTGGCAGGAAGCGGACGAATACTGCGAGCGTGTGCTTGACAGCGACCCCGAGAACGCACAGGCTTATTTGTATAAACTTATGGCGAAGATGAAAGTACGCAGGACAGAAGACCTCAGAAATCAGGCACAGCCGTTTGACAGCGAGGATATGTACCGTAAGACTGTCCGTTTTGCAGATGAAGAACTCAAAAATACATTGGAAGAATGTAACGGGTATATAAGGGATAGAAATGAGAAAGAGCGCATTGAGGGTATATACAAAAAGGCTGTCGATGATATGAAATATGCCCGTGATGAGATGTCTTTCAAAATCATTGTAGGAGATTTTGCCGAAATACCCGGCTACAAGGACGCTGACGAGAAAAAGAAAGAGTGCGAGGAAAAGGCAGAAGAATGCAGACTTGAAAGTCTTTATGATTCCGCTCTGAAGCTTCAGACCGTACAAAATGAGGATTCTCAGCTCAGAGCCGCTAAGCAGTTTGAAGAACTCGGTACTTACAAGGATTCAGCCGAGAGAGTACAGCAGTGCAGGGATAAGGCTGAGGAGGTAAGAAAAGAGGGAGAAAGGATAAAAGCCGAGAGGGAAAAGGCTGAAAAAGAGAGAGCGGCAAAAGCAAAGAAAAAGAAGAAAATCGCAATATTTATTACTTCTGCTGTAGCTGTTTTTACAGCTTTAGCTTTGCTTTGCGTTTATGTTATTATACCGGCGATAAGGTATAATATGGCTGTTACAGCGGTTGAGAACAAGAACTATGATGAAGCGATTGCGATTTTTGAGGAACTTGGGGATTATAGTGACAGTGCTGATAAGATACCTGAAACTAAGTACAAAAAAGCAGAGAATTTAGTGTCAAATAAGGAGTTTGATACGGCGATAGAGATATTTAAAAAACTTAGGGGTTATAGCGATAGTGCCGATAAGATACGCGAAACTAAGTATAAAAAAGCAGAAGATTTAGTGTTAAATAAGGAGTTTGATGCAGCGATAGAGATATTTGATAAGCTTGGAGATTACAATGATAGCACAGATCGTGCATTAAATGCAAAATATCAAAAAGCTGTTCAGTGCGAAAAGGAAAAGAAATATGATATGGCTGTTCAGATTTTCACTGAATTAGATGATTATGGCAACAGTGAAAGCAGAATCTTTGACATTATAAAAGCACACCCAACAGCACTCCCGGTTGGCGGTATTATTAAGTTTGGCAAATACGAACAAGACAACAACATTTCAAATGGTAAAGAGAATATTGAATGGCTTGTTCTCGCAAAAGAAAACGGTAAAGTTCTGTTAATCAGTGATAAGGCGCTTGATTGTAAACCATATAATACAAATGACGAAGATGTTACATGGGAAACTTGTTCGCTTCGTGCATGGTTGAATGACGATTTTTTAAAAGAAGCATTTAATGCTAAAGAACAGGCGAAAATTCTGACTGCAAAGATATCAGCTGATGCAAATTCGGGCTTTGACACAGACCCTGGTAAAGAAACAAAGGATAAAGTATTCTTGCTTAGCGTAAAAGAAGCCAATAAGTATTTCAACGACGACAATGAAAGAGCGTGTATACCAACCGCTTATGCAAAGGAGCATGGCGCATACACAAGCACTATTTTTGTGAAAAACGATATGAATACATGTGGTTGGTGGTTACGGTCGCCCGGTAATGAGCAGAACAAAGCCACAACTGTCATTGGTGACGGGTCTATAGACTTTTATTATAATCGTGTTAATGAGGATAATGTCAGTGTGCGTCCTGCTATATGGATTAGTCTTGCTTGACAAAGAGTTGAAGGTGTGATATATATTATATGAAGTTATAATAGATAAGGAGTAAGTAACATGAAAGAAAAAAACAGAAAGCATAAGATATATTCGTATGCTCGATTGAAGAAAATTTTGATTGCGGTTATAGCAATCGGATGTGTTTTGCTTATAAT
>CAVJKI010000030.1:1634-13058 GCA_963649995.1 Sodaliphilus sp. | reverse complement strand
GGGTAGATTATATAGTCCTCACGCAGTGCCGCAAGTCTTGCAAGACTGTTGCGCTGTGCCGCATAATCGCCGGAATAAAAATCTGTTCTGCCTGCCGAGCCTTCAAAAATCGTATCGCCCGCAAACATATAGTTATCGGCAAAATATACTACGCTTCCCGCAGTATGTCCCGGTGTATTCATAACGGTAAATTCTATCTCATCAAGACGAATTATATCGCCGTCGGATAAAAGGACATCGGCTGAAAAGGGCTTATATGAATAGTTCGGGCAAAGATATGCGACATTCTTTATTGTATCATCAAGCATACACTCGTCCTTTGAGTGAATATATACCTTTGCACCTGTCTGCTCCTTAAGCTCTGCGACAGCTCCCGTATGGTCAAAATGGCCGTGAGTAAGAAGTATGATTTTCAGCTCCGCACTTTCTGCTTTCAGCGTATCAAGTATACGCTGTGCATCATCGGCAGGATCAATTACTGCGGCGTTTCCTGCGGCACTGATAACAATATAGCAATTAGTTCCCAGCTCACCTAATGTAAGTGTTTTTATTTCCATTACTGTTTTCCCGTCCTTTCGGCAGAGATCACTCCGGGTATTTTCTGAAGCCGGAGTATTATACTCTTAAGCTGATCGATACCGCTGACTTCTATAGTGAGAATGATGTTGGCGTTACCGTTTTTGAGCGAATGTGCGTTTATCTCATGGATAGGCAGATGATTGCTTGCAATCGCTGTGGTAACATCGGCAATCAGCGCAGTTCTGTCATCTGCAATTATATCTATAGTTGCTCTGAAGGAGCTGCTTGAGTTTACCGCCCAGTGAGCCTTTATCCATCTGTCCTTGTTTTCGCTCAACATTCCGAGCTTGACATTCTGACAGTCGGCTTTGTGGATAGATACACCGTAGCCACGGGTGATAAAACCCATTATCTCGTCACCTGGAAGCGGATTGCAGCACTGTGCATACTTAACCGCACAATCGTCTATGCCGTCAAGAACAACACCGTTCTTCTGCGCCCTTTTATTGTTATCGGCAATTGTTTTTTCTATATCAATAGGCTGATTCTGGGAAGCGTTAAGGCGCTGTTGCTTTACCTGTTCTTCTTTCAGACGTGTTATGATCTTTGTTAACTGTACACCGCCGTAGCCGATAGCGGCATACAGGTCATCTATTGAAGATAAACGCTGACGGTGTGCCGCTTCTAAAAGAATATCGTCGTCAACTGTAATATTGTTTCTGCGTATTTCTTTTTCAAATACCGCCTTGCCACATTCTATATTTTCTTCTCTGCGTTCCCGCTTAAACCATGCTCTTATCTTTGCTTTGGCTTCGTTGGTCTTTGCAATCTCGCTCCAGTTACGGTTAGGTCCGTAATTGTCACTGCCGCTTGTCAGTATCTCGACAATATCGCCTGTGTGCAAGGTATGGTCAAACGATACCATTCTGCCGCCAACCTTTGCACCTGTCATTTTATTTCCGACCTGCGTATGAATCGCATAAGCAAAGTCAATTACGTTTGAGCCTGCGGGAAGTGTTATTACATCGCCCTTGGGAGTGAACACATATACATCATCGGGGGCAAGATCGACCTTTATTGCCTCGGAAATCTGTTCAACATCGTCAGCCTCCTGCTGTTGCTCAAGGAGCTGTCTTATCCAGTCGAAACGCTTTTCACCCGCTACATTACCCTGTATTCCCGCCTTATATTTCCAGTGTGCCGCAACACCGTACTGTGCGGTATTGTGCATCTCCTGAGTTCTTATCTGCACCTCAAAGGGTATGCCCTCTCTGCCGATTACCGTTGTATGGAGCGACTGGTAACGGTTGGGCTTCGGCATTGCAATATAATCCTTGAAACGGTAAGGGATAGGACGGAACATATCGTGGATTATGCCTAAGACGTTGTAACATTCAACCACTGTCTGGAGTATTATTCTTACTGCGTAAATGTCGTATATCTCGGAAAAGTCCTTATCCTTGACATAAACCTTTTTATAGATACTGTATATGCTCTTTACTCTGCCCTCGATTATCGGCGGGGGCTGAATATCGGATATACGTTCTCTTATCATACCTTTTATCTTATCTATAAACGTGTCACGCTCATCTTTATGAACATCAAGGAGCGCCTCTATCTCTTTGAAGCCGTAAGGATCAAGATAACGCAGGGCAAGATCCTCCATTTCCTCCTTGACATCGCTGATACCAAGTCGGTGGGCGATAGGTGCATAGAAGTTCATTGTTTCAAGAGAGGTTTTACGCTGTTTTTCGGGCGGTCTGCTTGCAAGCGTTCTCATATTATGAAGTCTGTCTGCAAGCTTTATGATAATAACACGAATATCCTTGGACATTGCTATAAGAATTTTACGGATATTCTCAGCCTGCTGTTCCTCACGGGTGTTAAGAGGTACCTGACCTATCTTAGTAACGCCGTCTACAAGGTATGATACATCTTCACCGAACTTCTTCTGTATAATGTCAAGTCCGACATCTGTATCTTCAACTACATCATGCAGAAGTGCGGCACAAATTGTATCGGTATCCATGCAGAACTGCTCTACAAGTATATATGCTACTGCTACAGGGTGGGAAATATACGGCTCGCCCGATGAACGGAATACTCCCTCATGTGCCTTTTCCGCAAGCTTGTAAGCCGCCTGTATTTTATCAAGGTCATAGCTTTTTCCTACGTCCTTTATCTTGTCAATAAGCATATCTATCGTATATGTCATGCTTACCGCCTCCGTTCACTCTGTAATATTTCAACTACAGGATTTCATAATCCTTCTGACAACCGCTGATTTTTCAAGCTCTATACGTCTGCCGCCCTTGATAAACTCCATTGCGCCGTTTATTCTGTTAAGCTTCAGATGTCCGAACTCTGCAAATATGTGCAGACACATCATGAAAAGGCAATAATTCATTCCGTGCGACATTGCTATCTGTGCGGCAGAATCGATTGAAGTCATCTGCCTTGCAAGGTCAAACGGCAGTTTCATATTCTCTTTATCGGGCAGAATACGTTTGAGCAGTCTTGGATCGGTCTTTTCTCCTCGCAGAATTTTTTCATAGAAATTCCTTGCGGCGAAATACTTATCCTGAGCAAAGTCGCTTCTGCGAATATCCTTTGCCCTAACACTGACGCTTTTCTTATCGTTATATTCGTTTATCTCGATATTGCTTAGTACATCGACTTTATCACCCGGAAAATATCCGAATTTATCATATGAAATGCTGAAACAAAGGAACTTGAACTGCGAGCCCTTGTACTCAGCGGTAAACGATGTGTATTTTCCGTCCTTAAGCGGCCTGGAGGATATTATCGTGCATTTTTTCATCATAAACAGCGGAACGTTGTTCTGTTCGCCGAACGGCTGTAAATGGCGCAGATTTTCTATTGATGATATTTCAAGATCGGAAAGCTCAGGCTCTATATCAGCCTCAATAGTCATAACTGGCATTGACGGGAATTTCTCGTCTGCGTAGGCTCTCAGCTGTGCGACAAAATCATTAACCTTATCTTTCGGCAATGAAAAGCCTGCCGCCTTTGTATGACCGCCGAAACGTGTCAGATGTTCACTGCACGCATCAAGTGCAGTATAGAGAGAAAAGCCCTCTATGCTTCTTGCCGAGCCTCTTGCCTCGTCACCCTCGATACCGATAACAATACAAGGCTTTTCGTAAAGCTCAAGAAGTCTTGCGCTTACTATTCCGATAATGCCGTGATTCCAGCCCTCGCCGCTTACTATAAGCACACGGGAATTGAACGCTTTCGGATCGGACAAAAGCTGTGCCTTTGCCGATTCAAGAATCTCGCTTTCTATCTGTTTTCTCTTTGCATTGAGATCATTCAGCTCCTGTGCCTTGATGTCGGCTATCTGTCCTGTCTGAGCCATGAAAAGCTCGGCCGCCGCTTTAGGGCTTTCATACCTTCCTGCGGCATTTATACGGGGGCATAACCCGAATGCAACACCCGTAGATGTTATATTTTCCTCGTCAAGCCCTGCCGCATGAATAAGCGACAGCAATCCCTGATTTTCGCTGTACTGCATTTCCATAAGTCCGCACTTTACAATTACACGGTTTTCACCTGTCAGCGGTACAACATCTCCTATAGTGCCTATTGCGGCAAGATCGGCGTACTGTTCAAGAACACCTTCTGTGTCATGCTCAAGCGCCATGATGAGTTTCAGCGCAACACCGCAGCCAGCAAGCTCCTTATACGGTGATGTATCGTCACGTCTGTGAGGATTTACTATCGCTTCTGCTTTGGGAAGAATTTCAGGGAGCTGATGGTGGTCGGTTATAACGAGCTTCATACCAAGCTCATATATAAGCTCGGCTTCTTTCACGGCAGAAACGCCGTTATCAACGGTTATTATAAGTCCTGTGCCGTCCTCATGAATTTTCCGTATTGCGTTTTCATTAAGTCCGTAGCCCTCCTCACGGGTCGGTATGTACCAGCTTACATCCGCACCGATAGCGTCAAGGTGAGTGTAAAGCATAACCGTGGAAGTGACACCGTCACAGTCATAATCACCGTATACGGTTATCTCTACTTCATTGTCAACGGCTTCTTCTATTGCCTGTACCGCCTTATCCATATCGGCAATAAGCATAGGGTCGGAAAGCGTTGTTCCGTTGAAATATTCTTGTGCCTGTTCTGCTGTATATATACCTCTGCCGACAAGCAGACTGCAAAGCAGCATCGGCAGTCCGGTGTCGGTCTTAAGCTTCATTGCAAGTGCATTGTCTGTATTTCTGACAAGCCATTTTTTCATAAGAAATTATATCCTCTTGATAAGTTCTTTCAGTTCATCAGATGTGAAGCTGTACTTTTTATCGCAGAAATGACAGCATACCTCTGTAACGGGATCTTCATCGGCAAGCTTTGCAAGCTCCTCCTTGCCGAGTGTTATCAGTACCTGCTCGGTGCGCTCTCTGGAACAGTCGCAGTAATACTGTGCTTCCCAGCTGTCAAGTATCTCGCCGTCAAGTCCTTTAAGACCTTTCAGCGCTATTTCTTCGGGAGTGAGTCCGTCCTCAAGCATTTTTGTAACGGACTGCATATCCTTTATGTTTTCCTCAATAAAGTCGATAGCGGCTTCATTCACGGGAGGAACAAGCTGTATCATATAACCGCCCGCCTTTTTTATTGTAAGGTCGGTATCGACAAGTACACCGAGTGCGCAAACGGTAGGTATCTGCTCGCTTACGGCATAATACTGAGTTACGTCCATTGCGATCTCACCGCTTACAATAGGCACCTGTCCGACATAAGGCTCTTTCATGCCTAAATCTCTTATAACGGCAAGATAACCGTCAGTGCCGACAATTCCGCCGACATCAAGCTTGCCTTTTGAATTAAGGGGCAAATCTGCATAAGGGTTATCCATACAGCACTTTACATTGCCTCTGTAATCGGCTACGGTCGTGATCGTACCGATTTTTCCGCCGCCGTTTATGCGCAGTTCAAGTCTGTCGCCCTCGTTCTTCATAAGTGCACCCATGATACAAGCCGCTGTGGCAAGTCTGCCTGCCGCCGCTGACGCTGTAGCAGATGTGCCGTGTATTCTGTGTATTTCGTTTACAATATCGGTAGTGTCGATTGCACTGCAAAGCGCACTGCCGTCTGCCGATAATGCTCTTACTATCTTTCCCATTTATTATGCTTCCTTTGCACAGCAGTAAAGCACCTTTTCGCTGTCCTCACTGCCTTTTTCAGTTGTCATATAATTATATCTGTCAAGAATTTTAAAGCCTGCCTTGTGCAGTAACTCCTCTATCACGTCAAGCGGTAAAGCTATCTCCGAAAAATCCTCGCATGAGCGTTCATAAGCGCCGCTCCCGTTCTGTGTAAAAATATCAAGCGCTATATCCACTCTGCTGTCAGCACTGTCGCTGTCAAAATAATTCTGCCACACACAATAGACGTTATCCATGTCATATATAAAAGTGTTGTCGGCAAGTATTTCTCTGTGCTTCCGTACCGTATTTATATCAAATACGAAAAGTCCTGTCGGGTCGCAAAAAAGCGAAACCGACTGAAAGCAACGCAGAATATCCTCCGCACTGTCAAGGTGGTTTATGCTGTCAAGCACGCATACCGTAACATCTATCGTGCCGTACATATCAAGCTCGCACATATCCTGACAGAGATATTCTATGTTATCATGCGGTTTTTCTTTAGCGATACTAAGCATTTCTGTACTGAGATCAACACCTATAACATCATAGCCAAGAGCGGAAAACTGCATTGACATACTGCCCGTACCGCAGGCGAGGTCAAGAAGTATCCCTCTCTTGCCGCCGTGGGCTGTGATTATCCTGTCGTAATACTCCGCAAGCTCCTTATAGTCGATATTGGAAGTCAGTGTGTCGTACACGTCTGCAAAACAACCGTATGCCGACATTTAATCACCCTTTCAATCAGCCGTTATCTTTCATTCTGTCGAAAACGATGGAATAACCGTCATTACCGCCCTGTAATGACCTGTTTACACGGCTGATAGTAGCGGTGCTGGCTCCTGTTTCTTCGACAATATCGCTGTAAACTCTGCCCTCGACAAGCAGTTTTGCAACGTGCAGGCGCTGTGCCATTGACTCAAGCTCTCTTATTGTGCACAGATCCTCAAAAAAGTTATAGCATTCTTCAACGCTTTTAAGCTCCATGATTGCTTTGAAAAGCTCGTCCTTATCCTTTGAAACAAGTTTTGTGTTCATTGTGTTTCCCTTTCTCAAAAGCCACGGTGTATAGCACACCCATGATAATACTACTATTTTATCACACTAAAGTATAAAAGTCAACACTTAACCTTTGCATTACAGCTCTATTTCAAAAAGTCTTGCGGTAAAGCAATCGGGCAGTTTTACGGAAAGCGATTTTGAAAGCGGATTGAATATGTGCTTTCCATCGTCAAATGACGGATAGATACAGCGTACATTTGCGTTTTCGGTTGCGTATCTTATCGGGATATTACAGGTTTCGTTACCGCCCTGTCTGCGCCATACGGCAAGATAAGCCTTATTGTCTGCCTTAAGTCCGAGCGTTACCCATTCGTCACCGATATGCGATAATCCTAAAGGCCAGAACGGCACTGCTTTTTTAATATCCCCACGGATAGATTTATAGCAGTCGAGCGCTTCCTTTACAAGAGCCTTACGCTCAGGGCTTAAATTAGCAAGGTGTCCGCTCTGGTGAATACGCTGTGTCATGGCATTCACCATATTGAACACAACCTCCTCCCTGTCGCCGTCTGTCAGGGGATACGACCATATAGCGCTCTGTTCGGGGCAAAGACCTGTAGGTGCGTTTGCCGCTATGGTCGCATATTTTCTGTAATTGTCCTGATCGCTTGTCGACTGGATAGAATAACGGCTGAGCATGGCATAATCTATTCTCATACCGCCGCTGGAGCAGTTTTCGATAATAAGCTCGGGATAGCGTGCAAACACGCCGTCAAGCCATGCAAGATATGCCTTCTCGTGGCGCATAAGTCCCTCGCCCACGCTGTCACAGCCTACCTCAGTACCTATGCCCGGCTCTATATTGTAATCCATCTTAATGTAGCCTACGCCGTAGTCCTTTACAAGGCAGTCAATTACGCTGTCGGCATAAGCGCTGACCTCGGGATTGGAAAAATCAAGCTGATAGCGCGAACGGTCGTATACACGCTTTCCGTGACGCATGAAAAACCACTCGTCAGGCACTTTTTTTGCCATCTCGCAGTTTATACCCATTACTTCAATTTCAAGCCATACACCGGGTATCATACCGTATTTTCTTATCTCATCGGTGACTTTCTTAAGTCCGTTCGGGAAGCGGCGGCGGTTTTCCTGCCACTCGCCTACGCTGTCCCACCAGAAGCCGTCAGCATACCAGCCGCAGTCGATACAGTAATATTCACAGCCTGCCTCGGCGGCGGCTTTTATAAGCGGCATTTCCTTTTCCTCTGTAGGATCGCCCCACAGGCAATTCATATAATCATTGAAGATAACGGCAAGCTTTTCGTTGTCGGTGTTCTTTCTGCGTATCGCACGGCGGTACCTTGTAAGCTCACCCATGCCCTCGTCAAAATCACGGCATACACCTACTGCGACAGGAACAGATGTAAAGCTTTCTCCCGGCGCAAGGTTTTTAAACCAGTGCGACTGCTGTTCGTTCGGTCCGCTGAGCGCAAGATAGAAATGTCCTATCTGGTCGCTTATCTCCCAGTGCCATGAGCCGTTGTGCTCTATCTGCCAGAAAAGTCCGTTTCCTGTTTCGGTATTCTGAATATATCCCATAGGCAGATATTCGTTGGTAGACCAGTTGCCGATATTGGTTATATTTATCGCCTTGCCGCAATGCTCCCAGCCATCGCTTTGTGACTGAGCCATACCAAGCTGTTCAAAGGTATAGTCCTGCCACATCATTTCCTTTTGCCATGAGTTATGCGGTATCTTTATTATAAACTTTTCGTCACGGGGGAGAATACCCTCTTTTTCAAAGCCGAGATAGTTGAACGAAGAAACGTATGTCAGCGTGTAGGTTTCGGTAGCCGAAGTGTTCTTTACTTCTGTATATGTACGCACTATGCTGATACCGTCGTAGAAGCGGAAGGTGCTTATAACCTCTATGCCTGTCGGCTCGTCGTACTGTGTTACTTTTATCAGTCTGCCGATATTATCACGGGTATCGGAAAAATCCTTGTATTTCAGTCTGTATGCGGGAGCGGTTACTATGTACTTTGTTCCGTGGCGCTCACAGGGGCGGTCAAGTCCTGCAATTTCAACCTGTGCTATATCAAAGCAACCTACATGGTCCTTTTCAAACATCTCGTCCCATATATCGTTTTCGTTGAACGGCAGAGCCGAAAAGTGCATCAGCTTTATCTGATTGTTATCTTCAATGTCAAACACGATATTAATACCGTTCTCGTTTATATTTATCCTTTTCATTCTTCCTCCTTGCGGTCGTTGAATACGTTATATACTCTCGGGAATTTGTCCTTTACTCTTATCGGCTTGAAATCATTGTTTACAAAGAAATGACGTGTTCTGCCTGTTGCCTTGATGTCGCTGTTTTCCTTGCCTTTTACCACATAATCTATAGTCATCTTGAAACCGTTAAACTCCGTGATCTTAAGGTCTATAAGCACCGTTTCATCAAAGCGTACAGCATTTTTATAGGTACATTCTGCGGAAAGCACGGGAATCATAACTCCGTCATTTTCCATTTGAGAATAAGGATAGCCTGCTTTTTCAAGATTGTGTATTCTTGTTTCCTCAAACCACCTTATATAATTTGAATGGTGAATTATGCCCATTCTGTCAGTTTCATAATAATGAGCGGTACGCTCATAAGGCTCAATGGGCGGTAAATCTTTTTTCATTGCTTTGCTCCTTTTACTATATCTTCAAACAAGCGGTTAACTACAGAGCCGCTGGATAATTTTGAACGGGCTTCATCCTCGTCAAACCATTCGGCTGTTATCATTTCATCGGAAAGTGAAAATTCACCCGTTGGAAGCTCGGCAAGGAAACCCGTCATAAGCATCTCCGATTTCTGATATATATAGGTTGCGACAAGGTGAACGGAAACGGGCTTTATTCCAAGCTCCTCCGTTACCTCACGCACAGCCGCCTGCTCTGCTGTTTCACCGGGTTTTATATAGCCTGATACGCAGACGTATCTGTTCTCGCTTATTGTTCCGTCGCCGCTGTGCTGTCGGATAAGAACATATTTTCCGTCACGTTTTGCAAGAACAATTACACAATTATAGAACATATCAAACCACGGGCGTTTGCAATGCTCGCAATACGGAATAGCTCCGTCATCGCCTATAGCCCGCTGTGTAAGCTTTGCTCCGCAATCGGGACAGAATGTGAATCGCATATTTCTCCTCCAATAAAACAGCCGCACGGCACAGCCTATGCGCCGAGCGGCTTTTGCATATATCCGTTCGTTTATTTAAGAATTTGCTTTGATGTAATTCCAGCTATCACGGCACATCTGCTCAAGGTCTCTCTTAGCTGTCCAGCCGAGCTTCTTCTTTGCAAGAGCGGGGTTGGAATAGCAGGAAGCGGCATCACCGGGACGTCTGCCTGTGATAACATAAGGAACCTTGACCTTGTTTACCTTTTCAAAGGCGTTGATAATATCAAGCACAGAATAGCCCTTGCCTGTACCGAGGTTGTATGCAGGGCAACCTGTGTGCGCTCTTGCCGCCTTGATTGCGGCAACATGACCGAGTGCCAGATCTACTACATGAATATAATCTCTTACGCAAGTACCGTCGGGAGTGGGATAATCGTTACCGAATACGCTGAGGGTTGCCATTTTTCCTGCCGCTGTGCGGAGAATAAGAGGCATAAGGTTGTTCGGGATCCCGTTGGGGTCTTCTCCGAGCTTACCGCTCTCATGCGCACCGATAGGATTGAAGTAACGCAGAAGAATAATACTCCACTGATTATCGGAAGTATACAGCTCTCTGCACATATTTTCAATCATTAGCTTAGTTGAGCCGTAAGGATTGATTGCGCTCAGCGGAAATTCTTCCGTTACGGGTACTTTTGCGGGAATACCGTATACGGTTGCGCTTGAGCTGAATACCAGCCTCTTACAGCCGTACTTCTGCATTGTTTCAATAAGCGCTAGAGTAGAATTTATATTGTTTTCATAATACATGATAGGCTTTACACAGCTTTCGCCGACTGCTTTATAGCCTGCAAAGTGAATTACTTCTGTGATGAAGTTCTCTCTGAAGATTCTGTCAAGCGCCTCTCTGTCACAGCAATCATTTTCATAAAATCTGAAATCTCTGCCCGTAATTTCTTTTATTGCCTCAATAGCCTTGGGCTTTGAATTATAAAAGTTATCTATTACTATAATATCCTCGCCTGCGTTAAGAAGCTCAACACAGGTATGTGAGCCGATATAGCCTGCTCCTCCGGTTACTAATACTGCCATAATTATGTTCCTTTCCATAGTACATTATGCACCGTATGTGAAACGTATTTTACGATAATAGGTTACCGATTTCACTAATTTATATTATATAACCGTCAGGACGGAATGTCAATATTTTTTACTTTGATTGACAAAGCGTGCATAATGTGATAAAATCACAACAACGAAAGCTTTTACACAAATCAGCTTTTAAATTTAATCAGGAGGAATCAATATGAGCAAATTACTTTCACTGACAAACCTGTCAATAATACCTTTAAGCGACTATGACAATTATGTTTCGTCTACAGACAAGCTGCTTTCAAATCTTTTTGACGGGTTTATTTTTTATCTGGCTGTTGTGGTGTTTATAATATCCGTACTTATTATAACCGCAAAATACAGAAGAAAACCCACACTCGGCAAGAGAAAAGCGCTTACCGCAATAACAGTACTGCTGACAGTATTCGATTCGTTGCTTCTGTTGTTCAA
>CAVJKI010000030.1:0-1624 GCA_963649995.1 Sodaliphilus sp. | reverse complement strand
GACTGCTGTGCAACCCTTACGATTATTTCACAAGCTATAATTTTACGTCGTTCACACCCGGTACAAGCGAATATGCCATCTATGTTTCATATTATATTGTCATAATCGCAACCGTTATCGCAGGAATTATAATGTGTATCGTAGGATATACAACGCTTTCCGACAAGGAGCTTAAAAAGAAGGCCTTTGACAAGGCAAGGGCATATCAGCCTCAGTACAGACCCGGCTGTCAGGTCTCTCCGCCTCAGGCTATGCAGCAGCCGCAATTCAACACATGGAAATGCAACGTATGCGGTACTGTAAATAAAGATATAGGCGGAGATTTCTGCGCTCAGTGCGGTGCCAAGAAAAACGTACAGCAGGACACTGCAAACGGTCAGTAAGGAGAGTGCGGTATGCTTCAGATAGGTCTGGCAATAGCTTTGATTATTGTGTGCGGCTCATATAAGGAATATCCTACTCTTTCAAAGCGCACGGGTATAAAGGTTATGACTGTGAGCCTTACCGCACTCGCATCAATAAAGGCATTAAGCGCTCTGTTCGGCATTATTCCGAGCTATTACGGCACGGAGGATTTCATTTTTGACGGACTTGCGGCACTTTCCGCTACAATATTTGCATTGGTTGTGATATATTACGGAGGTGTTATCACAATCAGCGTGATTGCCTGCGTAAAGGGTTATAAATGTATGGGCAATGACGAGCTCACCAATGCCGCATTAAACGAACAGCTCAGGGTGAATTCCGCAAGGTCACAGCAGATATTCCGTAATCAGTCTGCGACAGATGTACAGCAGAGCTTCACAACGGAAAACACTGCATGGCAGTGCGGAAGCTGTGGAAAATACAACGAATCCGAAAACAAATTCTGCATATATTGCGGACATGTCAGATAAGCTTTTTAAAAAGGAGATAACATGATACTCATAGCAATTTCAATAGTAGTGCTTGTGCTTTGCAGTAAATACAGGCAAAGACCTACAAAAAATATGCGCACGGGATTAACTGTAACTACTATAATCACTACGGTTTTATCATTTTTTGAGCTGACAAGCATTATTGCTTTAGGTGTATTCAAGGGCTTTATTGACAGCAACGAATTCTATGATATGATTCAGTCTGCTATCATGCGAGGCGAGCTTGATATAGAGGATTTTGCCACGGCTACGGAGGCTGTGGATTTTGCGATCTCAATCACAGCGGCATTTATAGTTGTGGGAATGATCATCTGCACAATCATCATGGCTTTCGGAATAGTAGCGGCTGTATTCGGATTCAAAACCATTGCGGATAAATCCATTGTTATAGTTGATACAAACGTACAGCAGAACGGCTGCAATTACAATTACAACAACGGTTATAACACGGATTATCAGAACAGCAACCAAGCTTATACACAGCAAGATTACAACCCTGCGCCGAATACTCAGCCGATCGGCGAATGGTACTGTGTATGCGGCAACAAAAATCAGGCAGGACAGAAATTCTGCTCTAACTGCGGCTCAAAGAATCCTAATATCAACTGAAAATAATACATAAAAATCCCGCAGAGGAATTGATGAACTGCCCAAAATTGTGCAGACAGTACAAAAAAGACTACCAAAGGTAGAAAATTAAATTTTAA
>CAVJKI010000029.1:6611-13088 GCA_963649995.1 Sodaliphilus sp. | reverse complement strand
ACCCGCTGACGCAATTTTTCTATTTTTTCGTACCCCAACTATTGACAAAGAGCCATTTTTAAAAATTCTCTTGACAACGCTTTAGCACAGTGCTATAATAAGCACAAACAAAATACATTAAACCGTTGAGGCGGAGATAACGGCAGTTACGACTTTACAGAGAACCCCGATAGCTGAGAAGGGGCAAGACACGGGTTGTCAAATGGACCGCTGAGGGTGCAGTCAAAAGCAGTGAAGGTTCACTGCCGAGTATTCTGCAACGTAAGGCATACGTCAGTTGCCGGGGATATGTTGGTATCCTGCAAAGCGCACGATCACAATCGTGAAATCAAGGTGGCACCGCGGATAATAGATTATTCGTCCTTGACAGAAAAGCTAATTTTCTGTCAAGGACTTTTTTGTTTTTGGCAGACAGAAAACGGAGGCAAAGAAAAATGGAATTTTTACCTACCCTTGAAAAAGCAAAGGAAATTGCGGCGGAAAACAGATACAAGGTAATGCCCGTAAGCTGTGAAATTCTTGCCGATATATGCACGCCGATAGAGGCGATGAAGATACTGAAAAACGTATCAACCCACTGCTATATGCTTGAATCGGCTCAGGCAAACGAAAAGTGGGGTCGCTACACCTTTATGGGATATGATCCGAAAATGGAGATCACCTGTATAGACGGTGAGCTTAAAGCAGGAAACATAACGGTACATACCGATAACCCCTCGGCGTACTTAAGACAGATACTTGCCGAGTATGAAAGCCCGAGGTTCGATTATCTCCCGTCATTCACGGGCGGACTGGTCGGATATTTCGCATACGACTTTCTGGGCTACAGCGAGCCGACTGTCAGAATGAAAACAGTAGATACCGAAAAGTTCAAGGACATTGACCTTATGCTTTTCGATAAGGTCATTGCATTTGATAATGTAAAACAGAAGATCGTGCTTATAGTAAATATTCCGCTGTCTGATGTGGAGGTCGGCTACAACAAAGCGATAATCGAGCTTAAGGCTATGGCGGAGCTTCTCAGCCACGGTGAAAAGAAAACCGAGCCGGCAGGCAGACTGTTAAGCGAGGTCACTCCCCTGTTCGACAAGGAGCATTACTGCGGTATGGTCGAAAAGGCAAAGCATTATATCAAAGAGGGCGATATATTCCAAATAGTGCTTTCAAACAGACTTTCAGCCGAGTTTGAGGGCAGTCTGCTGAACACCTACAGACAGCTCAGAACAATAAACCCCTCGCCGTATATGTTCTATTTTTCGGGTACGGACGTTGAGGTTGCAGGCGCTTCTCCCGAAACGCTTGTAAAGCTTGAAAACGGCGTACTCCACACCTTCCCTCTTGCGGGAACTCGCTCCAGAGGAAAGACCGACGAAGAAGACAAGGCGCTTGAAGAAGGTCTGTTACAGGATAAAAAGGAGCTTGCCGAACACAATATGCTGGTTGACCTCGGCAGAAACGACCTCGGCAGAGTAAGTAAATTCGGCACGGTACAGGTCGAAAAGCTACACTCAATAGAGCGCTACTCACACGTTATGCACATAGGCTCGACGGTAAGAGGAGAGATAAGGGAAGACCTTGACGCACTGGACGCAATCTCGGCGGTGCTTCCGGCAGGTACGCTTTCGGGTGCGCCGAAGATAAGAGCGTGTCAGCTTATCGGAGAGCTTGAAAACAACAAGCGCGGCATCTACGGCGGTGCAATAGGATATATAGACTTTACGGGAAACATGGATACCTGCATTGCTATCAGAATTGCTTATAAGAAAAACGGCAAGGTATTCATACGAAGCGGTGCGGGAATCGTTGCAGATTCCGTTCCCGAAAAGGAATATCAGGAATGTATAAACAAGGCTCAGGCGGTAGTAAACGCACTGAAAAAGGCTGAGGAGGCAGATGTATGATACTTCTTATAGATAACTACGACAGCTTTTCATATAACCTTTATCAGCTGGTCGGAGAGATCGACCCGGACATAAAGGTTATCAGAAATGATGAAATGACGGTCGAAGAAATAAAAGAACTCAACCCCGGCAGGATCATTTTATCACCCGGTCCGGGCAGACCTGAAAACGCAGGCGTAATAATCGATGTAATAAAACAGCTCGGCAAGGATTTCAAAATCCTCGGTGTGTGCCTCGGTCACCAGGCTATCTGCTCGGCATACGGTGCAACGATCACCTACGCAAAGGAACTTATGCACGGAAAGCAGTCGGATGTAACATTTGACAAAAGCTCACTTCTTTTCAAGGGCTGTCCCGACAAAGCACCCGTTGCACGGTATCATTCGCTTGCCGCTGATCCTGCGACAATGCCCGACTGCTTAAAGGTTACCGCAGTGACCGACGACGGCGAGATAATGGCGGTACAGCATAAGGAATACGACGTTTACGGAGTGCAATTCCACCCCGAATCAATAATGACAGCTGACGGAAAGCAGATGTTAAGAAATTTCATAAAGGAGAATTAAGACAATGATCAAGGAAGCAATCGTAAAGATAGTAAACAAGGAAGACCTTACTTATGATGAGGCGTATACCGTAATGAACGAAATAATGAGCGGTGAAACAACACCCACTCAGAATGCCGCTTTCTTAGCCGCTCTTTCAACAAAGAGTGCAAAGGCTGAAACTACCGATGAAATTGCAGGCTGTGCCGCCGCTATGCGTGATAATGCAACAAAGGTCGATACAGGCATGGATATATTCGAGATAGTCGGTACAGGCGGCGACAATGCACAGAGCTTCAACATTTCAACAACCTCTGCACTTGTTGCGGCAGCAGGCGGAATGAAGGTCGCAAAGCACGGTAACAGAGCCGCATCTTCACTGTGCGGTACAGCTGACTGCCTTGAAGCGCTCGGAGTAAACATTCAGCAGAGTCCCAAGCGCTGTGTTGAGCTTTTAAAGGAAGTCGGAATGTGCTTCTTCTTTGCTCAGAAGTATCACACATCAATGAAATATGTGGGTCTTATCAGAAAGGAGCTGGGTTTCCGCACGGTATTCAACATCTTAGGACCGCTTACAAACCCCGGAAGTCCTAAGTTGCAGCTGCTCGGCGTATATGACGAGTACCTTGTTGAGCCTCTGGCACAGGTGCTTATAAGCCTCGGCGTAAAGCGTGGTATGGTCGTATACGGCAAGGACAAGCTTGACGAAATATCAATGAGCGCTCCTACGGCGGTATGCGAATTCAAGGACGGCTGGTTCAAGTCGTACACGATCGCTCCCGAAAATTTCGGCTTTGAGCGTTGCACAAAGGAAGATTTAAAGGGCGGTACACCCGAAGAAAACGCAAAAATCACCCGTGACATTCTCGGCGGTGCAAAGGGACACAAGAGAAACGCTGTTCTTATGAACGCAGGTGCGGCACTTTATATCGGCGGCAAGGCTGAAACATTAAAGGACGGTATCGCTCTTGCGGCTGAAATTATCGATTTGGGCAAGGCGCTTGAAACTCTTGACAAGCTGATAGAAGTCAGCAACCGTCCTGAGGAGGAATAATGGCAACTATACTTGACGAGCTTGCCGATTACGCAAGAATAAGAGTAGAAAAGGCAAAGCAGATAAAGTCTGCACAAGAAGTAAAGACAGCTGCACTGGCGCTCCCAAAAGGCGATTTTGCATTTGAAAAGGCGCTTAAAAAGGACGATATTGCTTTTATCTGCGAATGCAAGAAGGCTTCACCGTCAAAGGGCATTATAGCTGAGAATTTTCCGTATCTTGACATAGCAAAGCAGTACGAAAAGGCAGGAGCGGACTGCATATCGGTGCTGACAGAGCCGAAGTGGTTTTTAGGCAGTGACGCTTATCTTGAAGAAATAACAAAGACGGTGAATATCCCGTGTATAAGAAAGGACTTCACCGTTGACGAGTACATGATATATGAAGCAAAATTACTCGGTGCGTCGGCGGTACTGCTCATCTGCTCGATACTTCCCGATGACACGATAAAGGAATATATCGGGATATGTGACACGCTCGGACTTTCCGCACTTGTGGAAACGCATAATGAAGATGAAGTAAAAATGGCTGTAAGAGCCGGTGCAAGAGTTATCGGCGTGAACAACCGTAATCTGAAAGACTTTTCGGTAGATACCGAGAACAGCAAAAAGCTGAGAAGTATAATCCCTCAGAGTGCGGTATTCGTTTCAGAGAGCGGAATACAGAACGCCGACGATATAAACGCCCTGCGTGAGATCGGTGCGGACGCAGTGCTTATCGGCGAAACGCTGATGCGTGCCGAAGATAAGACCGCAAAGCTCGCCGAGCTGAAAGGCAAGAAAATATGACGAAAATCAAGCTATGCGGACTTTCACGGCAGTGTGACATTGAGTGGGCGAACGAGCTGAAGCCCGATTATATCGGATTTATCTTTTGGAGCAGGAGTAAGCGTAATGTGTCGCCCGAAAAGGCAAAGGAGCTTAAAGCCCTGCTTTCACCCGATATAAAGGCGGTCGGCGTTTTTGTAAACGAGCCTGCGGAAAATGTGGCTGAACTGCTCAGTAACGGTACAATTGACATTGCACAGCTTCACGGAAGTGAGGACGAGGAATATATCGCTAAGCTGAGAACGCTCAGTGATAAGCCGATAATAAAGGCTTTCCTGCTTAAAAGCAAGGACGATGCCGAAAGAGCCGAAAAAAGTACAGCCGATCATATTCTGCTGGATTCGGGCATGGGGGCAGGCAAAAGCTTTGACTGGAACTTGCTTCAAAATATCAGAAGACCGTACTTTTTGGCAGGCGGACTTTATCCCGAAAATGTCGCAGATGCAATAGATAAGCTTTCACCGTTTGCGGTAGATGTAAGCAGTGGAATCGAAACAGATAATTTTAAAGATAAAAATAAAATGACGGCATTTGTAAAAGCCGTAAGAAAGGAAACAAACAATGACTAATCCAAAAGGACGCTTTGGCATACACGGCGGTCAGTACATACCCGAAACGCTGATGAATGCCGTTATAGAGCTTGAACAGGCGTATAATCACTATAAGGACGATCCTCAGTTCAACAAGGAGCTGACAGAGCTTTTAAACGACTATGCAGGCAGACCGTCAAGACTTTACTATGCAGAGAAGATGACAAAAGATCTCGGCGGTGCAAAGATATATTTAAAGCGTGAGGACTTAAATCACACAGGCTCGCACAAGATAAACAACGTTTTAGGTCAGGCACTTCTCGCAAAGAAGATGGGTAAGACAAGACTTATCGCTGAAACAGGCGCAGGTCAGCACGGTGTTGCGACCGCTACAGCCGCCGCACTCATGGGTATGGAATGCGTAGTATTCATGGGTGAGGAGGACACTATAAGACAGGCACTGAACGTATACCGTATGCGTCTGCTCGGTGCAGAGGTCATTCCCGTAAAGACAGGTACGGCTACTCTCAAGGATGCTGTATCGGAGGCTATGCGTGAATGGACAAAGAGAATTGATGATACTCACTACTGCTTAGGCTCGGTTATGGGGCCGCACCCCTTCCCCACTATCGTGCGTGATTTTCAAGCGGTGATCTCAAGAGAGATAAAGCAGCAGCTTATGGAAAAAGAGGGCAAGCTCCCCGACGCTGTGCTTGCGTGTGTAGGCGGCGGCTCGAACTCGATCGGCACGTTCTATCACTTCATAGAGGACAAGAGCGTAAGACTTATCGGCTGTGAGGCGGCAGGCAGAGGTATAGATACCTTTGAAACTGCGGCAACCGTAAACACAGGCTCTGTCGGAATATTCCACGGTATGAAGTCGTATTTCTGCCAGGATAAATACGGTCAGATCGCTCCCGTTTATTCCATCTCGGCAGGACTTGACTATCCGGGTGTAGGTCCTGAACACGCATATCTGCACGATATAGGCAGAGCGGAATATGTACCTGTTACAGACGATGAGGCGGTAAACGCATTTGAGTATCTTTCAAAGACGGAGGGTATTATCCCGGCTATAGAATCCGCCCATGCGGTAGCTCACGCTATAAAGCTCGCTCCGACAATGGACAAGGACAAGATAATAGTTATTACGATTTCGGGCAGAGGCGACAAGGACTGTGCCGCAATAGCACGTTACAGAGGAGAGGATATACATGACTGAGATAGCAAAAGCATTTGAAAACGGAAAAGCATTTATTCCCTTTATAACCTGCGGCGACCCCGACCTTGAAACCACTGCAAAGGTAGTCAGAGAGGCGGTTGCAAACGGTGCAGATCTGATAGAGCTTGGTATTCCGTTCTCCGATCCGACAGCAGAAGGTCCTGTAATACAGGGTGCAAATATCCGTGCGTTAAAGGGCGGAGTTACTACCGACAAGGTTTTTGACCTTGTAAAGGAACTCAGAAAAGACGTTACAACACCTATGGTATTTATGACTTATGCAAACGTTGTATTTTCCTACGGTGCGGACAAGTTTATTTCGACCTGCAAGGAAATAGGCATAAACGGACTTATTCTCCCCGATCTGCCTTATGAGGAAAAGGACGAATTCTTACCGC
>CAVJKI010000029.1:0-6601 GCA_963649995.1 Sodaliphilus sp. | reverse complement strand
AAGTACGGCGTTGACCTTATCTCGCTTATCGCTCCGACATCTGAAAACCGCATTGCAATGATAGCAAAGGAAGCGGACGGATTTATCTATCTTGTATCAAGCCTTGGTGTTACGGGTACAAGAAGTGAGATAAACACCGACCTTAAATCTATTGTCGATGTGATAAAACAGAACAGCTCAGTTCCGTGTGCTATCGGCTTCGGCATTTCAACGCCCGAACAGGCTAAGAAAATGGCGGATATTGCAGACGGCGCAATTGTCGGCTCGGCTATTATCAAAATAATCGAGCAGTACGACAAGGATGCTCCGAAGTATGTCGGCGAGTATGTAAAGAGCATGAATGACGCTGTAAGATAAGCTGTTTTTGAATATGAGGTACGGGCTGTGTAATGCAGTCCGTACAGACTGTCGAAAAAGCCAAGCAGAAACGCTTGGCTTCAGGCTGTCGATAAAATGTGTATCAGAAAACACCTCACTGCAAATAATGTAGCGAGGTGTTTTTTATGCTATATAACGATCTTCACGAGCTGATAAACAGCAGTTCAAGCACACGGGCTTACTTTCTGTCATTGCCCGTACCCCTGCAGATGAAGCTGCACGGCTACAATGATAATATCCATTCAGCCTGTCAACTCCGCAGGACAGCCGAGCATGAGATAAAGCTCAGTGAGCGTGATAAAAGGCTGTCGCAGAAACGGCAATGATCAGAGTGTGTATTTGTCGCCGCTGTTTTTGATTTTACCGACAGATACCGCTTTATCGACTGCAAACTCTACCGTAGCGGTCATTACTGTGCCAAGTCTTGTAAAACCGAATTTTTTTGCCGTTTCACGGATAAGGTCGGCTCTTGAAAGTCCTATCTGCTCGGAAAGCACCTCCGTCATTGCGGAGATTATTTCCTCGGACGGAATCTCGGTAAGCTCTCTCCTGTTGCCCTGAGCGTCTGACGGACGATAAACATCATAGGTATCAGGGTCTTGCGAGCTGAGCCAGAAAAATGCGTTATCCGCATCAACGGTAATACGCTTATCAAGCGCCTTGAACACGCCCGCAAGCACGGTATCCGTTCTGTCGCCGCTCCTTGTTATACCCCATGCACCGAGCAGCTTATGCACAAGCACATTACGGCTTATCGGTGCTTCGGTATTCATTACCCGTAACGCCAGCGACTGTAATTTTCCCTGATTCTGAGGAAGATAAAATTCATCAGATGTACCCATAACAGGCAGTGCCGCCGTTTCATAGATTCTTGATTTGCTTTGGGCAGGCGCTTTTTCAACTGTTTCAAAAACAGGTGCCTGCGCTGTTCTGATCTCTTTAGGGGCTTCATCGGGGTGCTGTGCGTTTTCAACAGCCTGCTTTATATCCTGCAATACCTTTGCGCTGTCATCGAGCCAGTCGAGCGTCCATACACGCATAACGCTCCAGCCAAGACCCTTCAGCACTCCCGGCTGTACCACAAATCTGTCCCTTGCGGTTGCACTTCGGCGGCAGTTTTCGCCGTCAAGCATTATACCGAGAATATAGGTTTCCGGCTTATCTGGATCAATAATGCCTATATCCATTCTGAACTGAGAACAGCCGATATTGCATTTTGTTTTAAAGCCGAGAGTTTCGATACCCTTTGCTATCTCGCTTACAAGGCTGTCATTTGCACTGTCGGCTATATCGGTACGGCGTGCAATTACATTCGAGCCTCGCTCGGCAAATTCGAGGAAGCCTTTAAGTCCTGCAACGCCCTCCGAACGTGTTCTCGCCAGATCAATCTGTTCAGGACGGAGAACGGAATAAACGACCATTTCTTTTCTTGCTCTGGAAATTGCAACGTTCAGTCTTCGCCAGCCGCCGTCACGGTTAAGCGGACCGAAGTTCATGGAAACCTTACCGCTTTCATCGGGACCGTAACCGACGGAGAACAGTATAACGTCACGCTCATCACCCTGCACATTTTCAAGATTCTTAATAAATACAGGTTCTTCACACTTAGCGTCATAATCGGCTATTTCGGGATTTTTTGCGAATGCGTCAACCAGCATATCGTCTATCAGATTCTGCTGTACCGAGCTGAATGTTACAACGCCTATGCTCTCATGGCGTGTTTTTTCATCGCTCAGTCTGCGGATAATTTCATTTACGATAGCCTCAGCCTCAGCCTTGTTCTGCTTTGATTTACCCTTGTCATAGAAGCCCTCGGGACGGATAAGCTTGACCTGTGATACAAGGTCGTTCGGTGAGGGGAATGTATACAGCTTGTTATCATAATATTTCATGTTGCTGTATGCGATAAGGCTCTCGTGACGTGAGCGGTAGTGCCACTTAAGATACATCTGCGGCATTGATATTGCAAGGCAGTCGTCAAGCAGACTTTCAAGGTCTTCAAGCTCGCTGTTGTCCTCATCTATACGATTGCTTGTAAAGAACGATGTCGGCGGTAACTGCTTGGGGTCGCCGACTATTACAACATTTTCTCCTCTCGCTATAGTACCGACAGCCTCGCTTGTCGGGAGCTGTGACGCTTCATCGAATATTACAAGGTCAAACTTCGGGAACGACGGATCAATGTACTGCGCTACCGAAATAGGACTCATAAGCATACACGGACAGAGCTTTCTGAGCAGTATGGGTATCTGATCAAACAGCTTTCTCAGCGGTAACATTCTTCCGTTGTTCTTTATGGCTTTTTTAAGTATTCCCATTTCCGAAGATGCGGCGCTCGTACCGTTTGACGCAGGAACATTTGCGGATAATCTTGCAACAAGCTCCTGCACTGTAAGGCGCTGATACTCTTTGACGGTTTTTCTGTACTGATCAGTCAAGGCGTCATACTGCTTTCCGTTAAAGCCTGCAAGACGTTCATCAGCCGCAATTGTCATAAGCGCAAGCTGATAGTACAGTTCACAGTGATAAGCCGCTTTTATGCTGTCTGCCGATACCGTGCCGTTCTTATATGCTTTGCTTACGGCAACAAGTCCCGCTTCGCAAAGCTCCTTATCCACAGCATTGAACGCCGCCTTGCTCTTTACAAGAGATATGTTATCCTTAAGCGATACAAATACAGAGTTGATACCTGTAAACCAGTCCGCATTATCATCAAATACCGCATTTATCGAATAATCCGCCGTCAGCCTGTCTGCCGCTTCGATATATTTTCTGACAGCTTCAAGGCTCTTTGCACAATCCGTCAAAGCCTGAGGCGACTGCTTTACAAAGCTGTTTATTATATGCTGTTTTTCGTTGTCCGTGAATCTGTCCGAGGATGCTATGTTGTTTACTGCCGTGGTTTTCTGCACCGCTTTGCAAAGCAGATTCCAGTCGGTAGATAATCCGTTCAGTAAGCCGCCGATGTTCAGCGTTGAAGAAATCTGCTGTATCTGCTCTGACTTTTCCGACAGCTCCGTAAGCCTGTCATAAACACCGCATACATCGTTCTTTGTAAATGCAGACGGATTTTTGCTGTATACTTTCAGCTCCTTATACAGCTTATTCTGACCGAGCAGTTTCGGTAAGAACCATTTAGCCTCAGCCTGCTTCCAGCGGATTCTTGCACCTTCGGCAGGATAAGAGAATATTGCCTTATCAAAATCATTTCCGATACTGTCGCTTAGCGCTCTATACTCATTGCCGATTTTACAAAGCTTATCAAGCCTAGAAATAATATCAGCAAAATCAGCTGTGCCGATTATATCCGATATTACGGGTGCATCGGTGAGGCAGGTGTCTATCAGCTCGGATACGCAGTCCAGCTTATCACGGCATATATTTCCGTCAAGTCCTACGGCAGACGCTACCTTATTCAGTGCATCGTCTGCGCTTTCATATAGGGGAATCACTTCGTTCAATCCTGAAAGCAGGCTGTCTCTGAATTCGATGGAATATTCACGTCCGCCGTATCTTAACAGCGGGTGCTGTGAATAAACGCCTATTTCCGATATTGCCACTGTGTATCTTAAAAGAATATCTTCAAAATGTGCGAGCGTACTTTCGTCGGCATTTTGCAAAGCTTCTCTGTCTAAAGAGATTTTTCCTTTTTCGGATAAGCACTGCTCATAACGCTCTATAGCCGTATAGAGCGATTCACCGAAGGCTCTTTTTTCATGCAGGGCTTCTATTACGCTGTTGAGCTTTGCTTTCTGCTCCGACAGCTTTTCAGCAGTTGCGGCGTGCTGTTCGGGAGATTTTACCCGTGCGGTTTCAAGCGCCTTGTTGAGTTCACTTAGTACCGCCGATTTGTTGGTCTTGTTGGAATGAAGCTCAAGACAGAAAGGGTCAAGCCCGATATTTGCAAGACGTTTCTGTACAACGCTGAGCGCCGCCATTTTCTCTGCAACGAAAAGCACACTCTTTCCGTGATACAATGCGTTTGCTATCATATTTGTGATAGTCTGGGATTTGCCTGTTCCGGGGGGACCGTGAAGCACAAAGCTCCTGCCTGCCGATGCGGCCGCCACTGCGCTGAGCTGTGATGAATCTGCATCAACGGGTACGGCTATATCGGACATGGATATTTTTTGATCTATCTCGTTGTCGGCAATAAAGTCGCCTGTGAGTGCGTCGCTTGTCGCACCGTTCATAAGGCACGACACTACCTTGTTGCTCTTGAGCTCGTCACTGCGGTTTCTTATGTCGTTCCACATTACGAACTGACCGAAGCTGAACAGTCCGATAAAGCTGTACTCAAGGATATTCCACCTTTTTTTACCCATTACTGCCTGTCTTACCGTATTGAAAACAAGCGGCAAATCAATTCCGTGTTCGTCCTCAGGGAGCGGGTCAAGGCCGTCTATATTTATACCGTGATCCTGTCTGAAGTATTCGATCAGTGTTACGTTTATCTGAGCGTCCTCCTGACGGCTTCTTATGATATATCCCTTGTCACGGACGTTTCTGACTATATCTATCGGGATAAGAACTATAGGAGCATATCTCGGCTTTTCTGATAGATCGCTTTCAAACCATCTTAGCAGTCCGAGCGACAAAAACAGCGTGTTAGAGCCGTTTTCCTCCATGCTTACCTTAGCCGCACGATACAGCTTTTTAAGATTTTCGTCAAGCTCCTCAGCACTCAGGAACGTTCTTATACGCTTGCTTTTGAACTCCCGCTCGGCTATGCTTCTGATAAGATCCCTGTCATTTTCTATCTCGAACATTTTAGCGTCACGAAGCGAAGCTGTCCATTCAGACGGAGCTTCAAGTATACGGAAATCCGTTCCGTCCGACAGATTATCCTCCAGCTGTGCAAGATCGGCAGTCATAAGCTGTACGGAATTTTTAGTAACTCTGAAATTAAGCAGTGAGTTTCTGAGTGAAAAATCAAGCAGCTTTCTTTCCCACATTTTCTGCTTGGTCATAGGCTCGTTACTGCCCTGTGCCACTCTGCCGTAAAGAGATGTATCAAGCTCCGAGGGAGCGCTCATTCTGATACGCTTTGCACTTTCGCTCTCTGCGTTTTCCGAAGTAATTGCCTGTTCGAGCTTTAACGGAATAGGACGTATTCCGCTTCCTCTTGTGCGGGCAATATCAACCGCACAGATAAACTGCGACGGCTCACTCATGTGATCCTTGCCGTGCTTTAACGCTTTATCAAAATCAACGTTATCATTCGTAATATCGGTACACTCTACAAGCAGGATTTCTTCAGCCCCTGCGGCTATACGCTTTTCGATAGCCGATACGTCATCGCCGGCGCAGTCTGCAAAGGTTTCCTCCTCAAGGTAGCAACCGCAGAAGGCATGACCGTCCGTGAATATTATAAGCGGATTAAGCCCTACCGCTTCAAGGCAGGACGCATACAGTACCGACAAGTCAAGACAGGTTCCCTGCTTCTGCTCAAGCACGGTATTCGCAAGGCGTACCTTCTGTCCGATATATTCAAAGCTGGCAGGCGGCATATTGTAGGCTATCCTTCTTGCGCAAAGAGCGGTATATATTGCCGCCATCTGCTGTTTTACAAAGTTGGGATTCTGACGCTGATATGCGCTGAAGGCTGTTGTATCAGCCCATTTTTTAAGATAAACGCCTGCCTCCGATATAACCTTTGCTACCTCAGGGTGATTAGGCGTTACAAATGCGGCGATAAGCTCAGGGTCAAACGCAAGACCGCTCCATTCGTTGAAGGCAAGAAGCTGTACGGGTATATCCTTGTGATAAAGCTCAGTGCCGTCCTTTGTAAGTGAAAAGCTGACAGCTCCCGAAACCGCCTCGGTTAGAGAAAACAGCATTTCGGTGCTGAGTATTATTCTGAGCGGAGATATTTCGACAGACTGTCCGGCAGGAACTGTGTTTATGTCATATATGAATGTACGGGCAAATGCGGGGTCAAAAGCTATGGTAAGCTTAATGCTGCTTATATCCTCGCTACCCTCATTATTTACGGTAAGATTTCTGATAAAGGGTATGTAATTCTGTTGCATTGCGAAATTAATTTTCGGAATCATATCGCAACCTATTGTGAGAACTGCGCCCATATAACACCATCCTTAAATCTGATTTATTTCCGTGATCACGGTATCAGTTAAATTATACTACTATATTCAATACCTGTCAATAAATCAGGTTATATCCAAAAACGGCGGATCAGCTTTCATAAAGTCAGTACGATATG
>CAVJKI010000028.1:11317-13105 GCA_963649995.1 Sodaliphilus sp. | reverse complement strand
CTGTTAAGGAATACGGCGACAGGATAGCAGTAGGAATAGACGCTAAGAACGGCTATGTTGCAACCGAGGGCTGGCTTGAAACGTCGGACGTTTACTTTACAGAGCTTGCAAAGCGTATGGCGGACGAGGGTGTAAAGTACATAATCTTTACCGATATTTCAAAGGACGGAACGCTGTCTGGCGTTAATGCTGTTCAGCTTGACGAAATAAACAAGGCTTGCAGTGCAAATATCATAGCAAGCGGCGGCGTACATACGATAGATGATATTATCACCTGTCGCAAGCTCGGACTTTACGGCACGATATGCGGAAAGTCGCTGTATCAGGGAACGCTTGATTTAAAGCAGGCGCTTTACGAGGCAACGAATGAATAACCGTGTTGTCGGTATTATAGGCTCGGCGGTATGCACAGCTTCGGTGCTGTGCTTTGCGGTCAGCATGATAATAGGAATATTTGTAAAGACTTTGTTTTTATCGTGCTTTGCAAGTATGTTTATAGCTGTTGGATTTATGCTTTTTATGTGCGCTGTTTCAGGCTTAAACAAAGATGATGAAAAGCGTGCCTGCGGCAAAGTAAGTCTTGTATGCGCGGCAGTCTATGTTACGTTAATATTTTTGGTTTACTTTGCCGAGTGTACAACTGTAAATCTGTCGCCTGAGCTTGACGAAAAGATATTGTCGATCATCGACTACGGTCATACGGGAAGTCTTTTCTTCAATTATGATCTTCTCGGATACGGCTTTATGGCACTGTCGACATTCTTTGCAGGCTTTCTTGTTGATAAAACGGCAAGATACGGCAAAGCACTTGCACTTATGCTGAAAATACACGGGATATTTTTTCCGTCTTGTTTTTTAGTGCCGATGTTTCCGCTGTTTAACGGCAGTGACGGCGATACACTGACAGGTACTGTTCTGCTTCTGGTATGGTGTGCATATTTTTTACCCGTGTGCTGTCTTGGTATCGGGTATTTCCGCAATAAAAAGGACTGAGAAAGAAAGGAGCATATATGCTCGCAAAAAGAATTATACCCTGCCTTGATGTCCGTGACGGCAAGGTGGTAAAGGGAATCAACTTTGTAGGAATAAAGGAAGTCGGTGATCCCGTTGAATGTGCCGAGGAGTACAATGCACAGGGTGCAGATGAGATATGCTTCCTTGATATAACCGCTACGCATGAGGGCAGAGGCACTATGGTTGACGTGGTGCGCCGCACTGCACAGCGTGTATTCGTTCCGCTGACGGTCGGCGGTGGAATTTCAAGCGTTGATGATTTCAGAGAGCTGCTCAGAAGCGGTGCGGACAAGGTATCGGTGAACTCTGCGGCTGTAAGAAACCCACAGCTTATCCACGATGCCGCCGAGATATTCGGCAGTCAGTGCGTTGTAGTAGCAATTGACGCAAAGAAGAAGGGCGACAGCTGGACGGTGGTTGTAAACGGCGGCAGGATCGACATGAACATAGACGCTATCGAGTGGGCGAAGAAAGCCGAAGAACTCGGTGCAGGCGAAATACTCCTCACGTCTATGGATACAGATGGCATGAAAACAGGCTTTGATATAGAGCTTCTGAATGCTGTATGCGATGTTGTTAAGATACCTGTTATCGCAAGCGGCGGCTGCGGAACGCTTGAACACTTCTCGGAGGTGTTCCAAAAGACAAAAGCGTCTGCGGCTCTTGCGGCATCATTGTTCCACTATAAGGAGCTTACGGTTTCGCAGGTAAAGGAGCATCTTGAAGAAAACAATATACCTGTGCGCCGTGTGGATTAAAAGATAACAAGGGAGG
>CAVJKI010000028.1:0-11307 GCA_963649995.1 Sodaliphilus sp. | reverse complement strand
TCCTGTTTACTATTGCTTTTTATCGCAATCGGTATTATAATAATATTACTACTTACAAAGGAGAAATCAGATGGATCTTGATATATATTTCAAGAAGGCTGAGCTTATCCCTGCAATTGTCACAGATATTGACACAGGTGCAGTGCTTATGCTCGCATATATGAATAAGGAAAGTCTTAAGCTTACGCTTGAAACAGGCTACACCTGGTTCTGGAGCCGTTCAAGACAGGAGCTTTGGAATAAAGGAGCTACATCGGGCAATCTGCAAAAGGTCGTTGATATTCACGCAGACTGTGACGACGACACACTGCTTGTAAGAGTAAAACCGGCAGGTCCTGCCTGCCATACAGGCAATTACACCTGCTTCTTTAAAGAAATATACAAAAACGATGAGGTATGAACATGACGGTTTATGAAGAAATTTTTGAAGTGATCAAAGCAAGAAAGGCTCAGTATGACGCAGGAAACGCACCTGAAAAGTCATACACCTGCTATCTTTTTGACAAGGGTGTAGATAAGATCTGTAAGAAAGTCGGTGAAGAAGCCGCAGAAACGATCATCGCCGCAAAGAACGCAGACAATGACGAGCTGAAAAACGAGATAAACGACCTTTTATATCACGTTATGGTGCTTTGTGCGGACAGAGGACTTGAATGGTCTGAGGTCGAGGAAGTCCTTAGCGAGCGTAACGAAAAGATAGGCAATTTAAAGCAGTTCCACACTACAGATAAGTTATCGTAAGGAGTAAATATGTTTTCATTCAAAAAGGCAGCAGCAGGTGTATTATCATGTACTATGCTACTGAGTTCTCTTGTAATCAGCGGTTGCAGTAACAGCGAAACATCAGGTACACAGTCTGGAGCCGAGGTAAACAACAATTCGGGTTCGCAATCATCAACGGCTCATCAGGGCGAAATCAAGGATATAAGCTCAATTGAGCTTATAAAGGATATGAAAATAGGCTGGAGTCTCGGAAATACGCTTGATGCGGGAAACAGCAGTAATAAAGGTCAGTCGCCCCAAACAATCGAAAAATCATGGGGTAATCCTGTCACAACAAAGGAAATGATCGACGAGGTCAAAAAGGCAGGCTTCAACGTACTGCGTATTCCTACAACATGGAACTGGAGTACAGCAGAATCAGAGGCTTGTACTATAAGCGATGAGTGGCTTGCACGAGTAAAAGAAGTAGTGGATTACGGCATGGAAAACGATATGTACGTTATCCTTAATTTACATCATGAAACATGGCATGACCCGCTTGAAGAAAATTACGAAGCAGCCAGCGACAGACTGAAAAAGGTCTGGACGCAAATCGGCAATTATTTTAAAGATTACGATGAACACCTCATTTTTGAAGGTCTGAATGAGCCGAGAGTAAGAAACAGCGATGAGGAATGGAGCGGCGGAAGCGAAGCAACCAGAGAAGTAGTAAATAAGCTCGATGCTGATTTTGTCGAAACAATAAGAGGTCTTGACGGAAACAACAAGCTCCGCCATCTTATGATACCGGGTTATGCGGCGTCATCAAGCGAGGTTGCATTAAAAGCGCTCAGAATACCTGAAAACGATGATAAGATTATCGTATCTGTACACGCATATATTCCTTATAGCTTTGCTCTGGCTGACAAGGGTACGGGAAAATGGGTCGCAGGTGTTGATGGTTGTATATCTGATATAAATAACCTTGCCGATATGCTTAAAACCATGTTCATTGATAAGGGTCAGGCAGTAATTATCGGTGAATTCGGTGCAAGAGCAAGAACTACTGTTAAGAACAATGAAGATTATCGTTCTCAGTGGGCAAGATATTATGTCACAAAAATGAAAAGTATCGGTGTTCCTTGTGTATGGTGGGATAACGGCTCTTTCGCAGGAAGCGGCGAGTGTTTCGGTTTACTTGACAGATACCTGCTTACATGGAAATATCCTGCTGTGGTAGACGCTCTTATTTCCGCTTCAAACGGTGAGTATGATTGCGAACAGCTGATTGCTCAGTCAAAGGCGGAAAGAGCACAGACATCCTCACAGGGTTGATTTATGAGAATGATAACTGTTGACTTGCATGGAATGACAAGGGACGAGGCACGCAATAAGCTTGTTATGACGATAAGAAATGCACCGCAGGGAAGCGTCGAGTTGCGTGTAACTCACGGTTGTAACAACGGAAATGTGCTTCAGCAAATGGTACGGAAGGAATTCAGGTCGCCCAGAATCGACTATATACAGCCTGTTCTGGCAAACGACGGGCAGACGCTGATATTTCTCAAATAGATAAACGGTTGCTTACACAAAATTCTGTTTTATTGTGTAAATTCTCCGAAAATTATCATAAAACTCTTGATTTTTTGTAAAAATAGTAGTATAATTGCTTACTGCAATAAGCAATACATAAATCTCAGGAGGATAATAACATGGATCGTTTAAAAGGAAAAGTTGCTGTTATTACCGGTGCAAACTCAGGTGTTGGCGAGGCTACGGCGCTTGCCTTTGCAAGAGAGGGTGCAACGGTAGTCATATCCGCACGCCGTATTGAGCCACTGAATGCAGTTGCCGATAAGATAAAGGCAGAGGGCGGAGAAGTATTGGCAGTTCCTACTGATATTTCCGACAAGGCGGCTTGTGAAAACCTTATGGATAAGGCGGTAGAAGCGTTCGGAAGAATTGATATTCTGGTAAACAATGCAGGTGTCCTCGAAAGCGGACTTAAGCCTATCGACCGTTTCAATGACGATGATCTTGACAGAATAGTAAATACAAACGAAAAGGGTACAATGTATTGTATGCGTGCCGCCCTTAAGTACATGAAGGAGTGGGCGTCTATAGTAAACGTTGCATCTGTAGCAGGTGTTATGGGTTGCGGCGGTGCTGCTTATGTTGCGTCAAAGGCGGCTATCGTAGGTATTACCAAGCACACGGCAATGCGCTATGCAGACAAGCATATCCGTTGCAATGCAGTTTGCCCCGGAAATATTCTTACTCCTATGACAGCAAATGCGGCAAACGACCTTGACGTTGACATGATAACCGCAATGTCAAAGCACAATGATTTAAGAGTAGGCTCATGCACGGCAGAGCAGGTAGCGGGAATTATTCTCTTTATGGCATCTGATGAGGCTAAGCCGATCAACGGCCAGATTCTTGTTACTGACTTTGGCTCAACACTCTAATAAATAAACGGATAATAACAAATGCGTGTGTGATTTTTATGTCACACACGCATTTTCGTTACTTATTCATTTTCTCCGCTTTTCTTTCAAGCGCCGCTATATCAAGTCCGTACTTTTCAAAAATCGTAGCGGCGTAGCTGTTAGCACCGGGCAGACCTTTCTTTATCTTGTATCTACGTTCGCCTGTAGCCTCGTCAACCGTGACAATAATACTTTCGGTTTTTGTGTTCAGCTTAGCCTCGGAATTAAGGTCAAGCGCAATCTTTGCAAGCGGAGTAAGGTGAGTAGCAAATACACCTCTTGCACCGATAATGCAGAAAATACGCATAAGCTGTGCGGCTATGTCGGTACATTCCTGCGGCGTTGTACTCTGTATCGATTCATTCATCAAAAGCAGACTGTGGTTTGTTATGCAGTCGCTTATAGCCTTAAATTCCTTTACTTCCGTAGTGAAACGGCTTGCGTCAATACCGACCTGTTCTTCCTTCGGGAAATGCGTGTATACACAGTCTACAAGCGATATTTCGCAACTGCTTGCAGGAACATACAGTCCTGCCTGAGCCATGACCTGGCAGATTCCCACCGCACGCACAAATGTTGTTTTACCGCCGTTATTCGCACCTGTCAGTATGTAGAAGCCTGCGTTTTCATCAAAGGTTATATCGTTTGTTATGACCTGTTTTTGCGGCTTGTTTGACAGATTCCAGACGTTAGCCTCTTTAAAATATATCGGGTCAAATAAGCCTTTTATATCGGCTTTTCTGCTTTCCATGGGCAAAAAGGTCGGACGGCACATTTCAAGTCCCTTTGAGCGCACATTTTCGATCATCATAACAGCGCCGCTGTAGAAATCAAGCTGATACTCTATGGCGTACATATCCTCAAAGCCTATGGCACGATATTCATTTAAAATATCGTCAATTGATTTAACGTATTTCTTTGTTACCTTGTCAAGCTCGGCGAACAATGCCTTGTCGAGGTTATTTACTATTTCTTCACGCTTTGCGGATTGAGGATCGTCAAAACGCTCATGCAGGTCACGCATGACCTTATGCTCGTTGTTCTTTGAGCCGAAGCTTAAAATCCTGTCGATAACCGTGCCGTTTCCCTCATACCGCTTATCCGAAAAGCCGACCAGACCCATCGAGATCGGGACAAGGTTTTCGTCAAAATTTATCCCAATAGTCGCACTGCGTATCTTGCCTGTCATCGCACTGCGCAGTTCTTCCGATTCAGCTTTCAGCTTCTTATAGTGATTGCTGTTGTAATGACCTTCAAAGAAATCAAACAGCTTCTTAAGACCTGTCGACTTTATATTTGCCGCCTTTTTTGTATACAGCTCATGAAGCATTTCCATGCACTCGCAGTATGATTCAAAAGCCGTCAGTGCCGTGTCAAGCACGGTAAAGCTGTCGGGAGTAGTCAGCTTATAGATATTCGTCCTGTCGTTTATAAGCATTTTATCGACAACCTTACGCAGTGTCGCAGTAAGAGCCGGATCTGCAAGCAGGTCGTCAATTATATCCAGGCGGTATTCAGCAACAGTAGGATCGTCGCACAGTTCTCCGAGTATAGCTGTCATTTTATACTGATTATGCGGCATAAGCTGTTCCGATAACTGCTGTAACATCAGGTCTTTCTCAAACTCGGTCGGCAGCTGTTCAAGCTGAGCCTTTCGCTTAAGGCAGGCTCTGCGCTGTTCCTCACTCGGATAAAGCAGGTCAACTATCGGCGGTTTTACATTTGAATTATCGTATGCCATATCTACTCCTTAAAGAATCCTGTTTTTGTTTATCACTACGCTGAATTTAACGCCAAGTGCCTCTGCGGCTTTTCGGCAAAGAGCCATTCGGGTTAAGAATATCTCGAAATATTCCATTACCGAGCTGATAGACAGGTCAATGGTAAGGTCGAGTATCAGATTTTCCTTGTCCTCAGAGAAATAAACCTCGGACTTTTCAACGGCGTAATTCACCCTGTCGTGAATATCGGATAACACTTCGCCGTGGCTTTGCTTTTCCTGCTCGGCAGGACGTACTCTTGAACGTCTTACATCGGACTTGTCCGCTATTATAAGCGCCGCCGCTACTGCATTGACGGGGCTTGCCGTGCTTTCGTCATGGTTTCCTATAGCTGAAATGATCAGTGCAATTTCATTTGCAGGCATTCCGAGCTTGTCAAGCAGTCTGAATGCCATTATAGCACCGCTGTGGGCATGGTCGTTGCGGTTTACCACATTGCCTATATCGTGCATATATGCCGCTATCTGTGCAAGCTCGCAATCCCTTTCGGGGTAGCCGAGAGTACTTAGTATCATATACGCCGTATCCGCCGCACGTTCAACGTGTGCAAGCGAATGTTCAGTATATCCGATACTGCTCAGTGCGTCGTCCGCACTGCTTATATATGTTCTTATGTCCTTATTGCGCCTTATATATTCGTATGTTATGTTGCTCATAGTCCTGTCCTTTCGTCTTATGTTTATTGTATCACAGCAAAAGAGGATATGCAATAACCGTATAAAAATAAATCCTGCCGATACGGCAGGAAAATATCATAATGTTGCTTTGAAATAAATCACATCGTTCATCGGATTATTATAGTACGGCTCACAGCGTTTGAATCCGCATTTCTCATACAGATGAACAGCGGCTCTCAGCGGCTCTATCGTGTCAAGCACCATTTCATTGAAACCTGCTTCTTTGGCGTGCTTCATTATTTCGCAAATCAGCTTCTCACCGAGCTTTTCGCCTCGACATGACGGCTTTACATAAAGCCTTTTCATCTCACAGCGTGTATTGCTGTGTCGGTGATACGCCACCATTCCGTAAACCGTATCATTATCAACAGCAACCAGCAGTTCGCCCTCAGGTGCTGTATACTTCACCGATGGGTCTTTCAGTTCATCGTCTATGTTCTGAAATGAAAGATCTCTGCCGAGCGCGGTAACATATTCTTTTATAAGCTCTTTCACTTGATTTATATAGGGCTTTCCATCTGTAATAATCAAATTTATCATCTCCTGATTTAATTATAAACGATACTGTTTTTTCTGTCAACAGCGTCCGTATTGACACTGACAACGTTAAGTGCTAAAATAAGGTTACACAAAACTAACTTTGGAGGGATTATATTATGCCTTATGTAGAAAAAAGCAAAAGACCGGCTTTTCTTTTTATCGGATTTATCGGAATGTTCCTTTGCGGAATAGGTGATATACTGTTTTCATTCAGGGGAGAGGGAGAGCCTACCGCAGTAAGCGGAATGATGAGCATGAATATCACCGAAGTACCGCTGTATTTTTACTTCATTTCGTTCTTTATCGGAATAATAGCCATGGTTGGTTATTTCTTCGGCTCAAGGGCTATGTATTCGTATTGCCTTGATAGGCTCGGAAAGCCTACAAAAACGCTTAAAGCGTATAATTTCGGTGCTGTAATGATGTCGCTCGGTATCTTCGGAATACACAGCGTCTGCTCTGTGGCACTGATTGCTTTGAGATGTGCCGCCGAAGCAGGCTTATCCCCGGAGCTTATAAACGAACATTTTGCACTCCCGATGATGATACCGTTTGCGGTCACAACTACATGGCAGACGGTAGCCGATCTGATAGTCGGTATCACATACATAATTTTCGTGTTCAAAAAGATAATCCCCGTATCAAAGCTTTGGCTTATCTGCGGTCCTCTTGTGCTGTATGTTATATTCAATATTCTGAAAGCGATTATTTCAGCCGTTACCGATAATATGCTGATAGGAAAGCTCTTGTCAGGCGGTGAAACATGGGGACTTGCGTTTATGTTCCTCGCTGTATTCTTCTGCGTAAGGAAAGATAATAAGTGATATGTCAAATACAAGAGGCTGTTGCAAAAACGCAACAGCCTCTTTTACTTCTTATAAACTTTTATTATCTGTCTCAGCTTTACCATAACACAGTAGCTTTTACCTTCATTCAGTAAATCATAGATAACTTTTTCACATCTGAATGTATGCAGCTTTTCACTGTCGGGATATTTGCAGTCGACAGTGTAATTATTGCTGTACGTCCATTTTGAACGGTTGGAATTAAAACCGCCGTGCTTTGTTATCCGTTTGAATATCACTCGTATCTGTTTTTTTCTGCCTTTATAGAATATACCGAGTGAAATAAGCAACAAAGCTGAAAGGACAACGCCGATAACTATAGCTGTCTGTAAAAGTTGTGATACATTATCCATGCTTACTTGTCAAGCACAGCCATGTAAGCCTTGACGATCTCAACGCACTTCTCATAGCTCATACTGCTTGTATCAAGACAGAGATTATAATTTCTTGCGTCAGTCCAGTCACGACCCGTATAATGACGGTAATATTCACTGCGGTCCTTATCTTTCTTCTCGATAAGCTTAACAGCGTCCTTGCCCTCAAGTCCGTATCTGTCGTAAACGTTCTTGATAGCTGTTTCGGTATCGGAATAGATAAACAGCTTTACAACGTCCTTACGTCCCTTTAACACAAAGTCCGCACATCTTCCTACAATTACCGCAGACTTTCCGCTGTCGGCAATATCGGTGATTATCTTAGCTGTGTAGTTGAACAGGTTACGGTCGGAAGTGAAATCCTTGTGGTCAGGCTCCAAAAGCTCGCCGTCATATATTTCTTCACGGCTGAAGATCGTATTCTTGACCTTTTCATCAACTCTGCCGAAAAGTTCTTCGTTTATGCCGCTCTCGTCACTTGCCATTCTGATTATCTCTTTATCATAGTATGGAATATCAAGCTCCTTGGCAAGCATTTTACCGATAGTCTTACCGCCGCTTCCCATTCCTCTTGCGATTGTAATAATACGTCCCATAAGCTCCTCCTTATTCGCCGAGATAAGCTTTCTTTACCGATGCGTCATTGATAAGATCGGACGCCTTGCCGGAAAGTGAAATCTTACCCGTTTCAAGAACATACGCTCTGTCTGCGATCGAAAGTGCCTTTTTGGCGTTCTGTTCAACCAGAAGAACGGTAGTTCCTGTTTCTCTTATAGTCTGGATTATATCGAAAATATTGCTTACAAAGATAGGCGACAGACCCATTGAGGGCTCGTCCATTACGATAATCTTAGGCTTTGACATAAGCGCTCTGCCCATTGCCAGCATCTGCTGTTCACCGCCCGAAAGAGTACCCGCAATCTGCGTTTTTCTTTCTGCAAGACGGGGGAAACGGTCATATACCATCTCAATATCCTTGCTGATATTTTCCTTGTCCTTGCGTGTGAAAGCACCGAGCTTCAAATTATCAAGAACGGTGAGGTTTTGGAATATACGTCTGCCCTCAGGAACATGAGCTATACCCATTTCAACTATCTTGTGAGCAGGTGTTTTTGTAAGCTCAACGCCGTTGAAGGTTATTGAGCCGCTCTTTGCATGGAGCAGTCCCGTTATTGTGTGGAGCGTAGTCGTCTTACCTGCACCGTTAGCACCGATAAGAGCGATAACCTCGCCCTCGTTTACTTCAAATGATATGCCCTTGAGAGCGGCTATCATTCCGTAATTTACATAAAGATCCTTGATCTCAAGCATTGCCATTTTGACGCCCCTCCTTATTCTCCGAGATATGCCGTGATAACTTCCGGATTGTTGAGTACATCGGAAGTATTACCCTGACATAACAGCTGACCGAAGTTCAGCACTGACAGCTTCTCGCAAATACCCGATACAAGCGTCATATCATGCTCAATAAGAAGAACGGTCATATTGAAGTTATCTCTTACAAAACGAATAGTGTTCATAAGCTCTACCGTTTCGTTGGGGTTCATACCTGCGGCAGGCTCGTCAAGAAGCAACAGCTTCGGCTCGGTAGCAAGCGCTCTTGCGATTTCCAGCTTTCTCTGATCGCCGTAGGGCAGGTTTGATGCCAGAAAATCAGCCTTGTCGTCAAGCTCGAAAACATGGAGTAATTCAAGCGCCTTCTTATCCATTTCCTTTTCCGTTGAGAAGAAACGGGGAAGTCTGAAAACGCCCTCTGCCGTGCTGTACTTGTAGTGGTTGTGAAGTCCTACCTTTACATTGTCAAGCACGCTCATTTCCTTGAACAGTCTTATGTTCTGGAATGTACGGGCTATTCCCGCACGGTTTATATCTCTTGTGCTTTTTCCTGTTATATTGTGACCGTCAAGCATTATAACGCCTTTGGAGGGCTTATATACGCCTGTAAGCATATTGAATACGGTCGTTTTACCTGCACCGTTGGGCCCTATAAGTCCGTAAAGCTCGCCTTTTTCAATTGACACGTTGAATTCGTCAACGGCTCTCAGACCGCCGAAGGAGATACCTAAATTCTTTACTTCAAGAAGTGCCATAAATTACTTGACCTCCTTTTTGTCCGATGCATTGCGCTTGAATATTTTCAGCACCATATTTTTCAGCTTGCTGAAATTGGTTACAATGAATGTTCTTGCCTTTTCGTTCGATGTAAGAATCATCATTACTATAAGAACGATTGAGTAGATAAGCATTCTGTAGCTGTTGATGCTTCTCAGTACTTCGGGAAGAAGTGTAAGGATAATAGCCGCAATAACACTGCCCCTGATATTTCCTATACCGCCGAGAACGACAAATACAAGAATAAGTATCGACAGGTTATAGTCGAACTTTGACGCCTGTAATGTAGCGTAATTGTGTGAATACAGCGCACCTGCCATACCTGCAAGGAAAGCGGTGAGCGCAAATGTAATCAGCTTGTATTTTGTTATGTTAAGACCTACGGATTCTGCGGCAATTGAGTTATCACGGATAGCCTTTACCGCTCTGCCTGTTCTTGAATTGATGAAGTTGTACGAAATAATAAGAGTGATCATCAGCAGGATAAAGCCTACAACGAAAGAAGAATCATTGGGTACGCCTTTGACACCGAGCGCACCGCGGATTATTTCCGTACCGTCAGCCGCAAGATTCATATCCGCCTGGTTAAGCGCAATGTGAAGTCCGTTGCTGTCTACGCCTACATAAAGTGCCGCAAAAACATTCTTGATAATTTCACCGAATGCAAGCGTTACGATAGCAAGGTAGTCGCCGTTCAGTCTTAATACGGGAATTCCTATCAGTATGCCGAAAATAGCCGCAAATATACCGCCGACCAGTATAGCGAGCGGGAAACGAACCCATTCAATAAGAATCGTTTCTTTTGTTGCTATTGAGAACAGCGCGCTCGCATAAGCACCTACGCACATGAAGCCCGCTTGTCCTAAGCTGAGTTCTCCTAAAATACCGACTGTGAGGTTAAGCGATACTGCAAGTATTGAATAAACGCACAGCGGAACGAGAAGTCCGTCTATCTGGCTTGAAACATTGCCTGTGGATGAAAGAATCATCATTATGACAAATGCCGCAATAACCATTATATATGTCGTGAAACTCTTTTTTGTCTGAGGCTTCAGCATTTTCGTTTTTGCCAAGGCTGTTTTATTATTCACAAAAACCAATCCCTTCTGTAATTATACTTTTTCTCTTACCTTCTTGCCAAGTATTCCCGTCGGCTTTATGATAAGAACGAGAATAAGCACTGCAAAAACGATAGCGTCTGAAAGCTGAGGAGAAATATATGCTCTGCCGAGAATTTCGATAACACCTATCAGTATACCGCCTATCATGGCGCCGGGTACTGAGCCTATACCGCCGAATACCGCCGCTACGAAAGCCTTGATACCGGGCATTGCGCCCGTTGTGTTCTGAAGCGTCGGATATGCCGAGCAAAGAAGCGCACCGGCAATTGCCGCAAGTCCCGAACCTATAGCGAATGTAAGCGAGATAGTTCTGTTTATGTTGATACCCATGAGCTGTGCCGCATCTTTATCTTCGGATACCGCAAGCATTGCACGGCCGCTCTTTGTTTTATTGATGAACAGTGAAAGACCGATTACTATCAATATTGAAACAACGATGGCGACCAGTGTTTCGCCCGAAATAACCACCTGACCGTCAAACAGCGATATGCTCGGTATGTTTACTACAGATGTGAAGTTTACGGGTTTCTCGCCGAACAGAAGCAAGGCTGTGTTCTGCAGGAAGTAGCTGACGCCTATTGCAGTAATAAGTACCGCAAGTGATGTTGTCTGTCTTAAAGGCTTGTAAGCAACCTTTTCTATCACGATACCGAGCAGAGTACATAC
>CAVJKI010000027.1:3678-13250 GCA_963649995.1 Sodaliphilus sp. | reverse complement strand
TCGTACACCAGGTGTTATTAGTTTGCTGATATCAGCAGTTTTTCCATTAATAATTAATTTTGTTAATTTGCAACAATTTTCAAAAGTATTGTCTATAGAAATATCAAAAGTATTTTTGAAATAATATTCCATACTATCCGGCATATATAATTCTTCAAGCTCGGTGCAATCTGCAAAAGCGCCGTCTTCAAATGATGTATAACCCTCCGGAATAACCATTCTTTTTATATCACTGTCCATGAAAGCCGCAATACCTATCATCGTTACTTTATATCCCTGATATTCAGTAACAGGCAGTGTAACGTCAGTTGCCGTACCGTGATAACCTGTTATCTTAGCGCAGGTGCTTCCGTCATAATTTGTACCTATATCATAGCTGAAATCAGCGGCATTTGAATCAATGACATTCTCGGAACTGATCAACGAATCAGCACTTGAGGTTGTTGACACTGTAGAGGTTTCCCCGCTCATCGCCGAGCTTTCGCTGTTTGCCGAATTACTGCTCTGCTCACTCTTACCGCAACCCGTCAGCATAACCACCACCGCAGTTGCCGCAGCCACAACCGCTGAAAATTTTCTTGCTCTCATGTTTTCATATTCCTTTCTAAAATAAAAAAGTGCGCAGCCGAAGCCACGCACCGAAAAATGCACAACTCCGATTGCTGCGACACAATTCATATCCTGTGAAAGTATACGAAAATAGAGCATGCACTTTTACCGTAGTAAAAATGAATACTTTCACAGTTTAAATATTGAATTGTGTCGCAATTTTATTTTAGCACAGGAATATGATATTGTCAACCTATCCCAAATAATTTTTGCGAAGCAAACCGACACTCACACTCATAAAATCCCCCTTGACAACCCCACCCTCACAATGCTATAATAGGTTCGTAATAAAGGGAATGATGTTCTCCCGGGGCTTATGCCCGAACCGCTTTGAATTAAAGTATTTTAAGCTGATGACTTCTGCATTTTACGCAGTAGCTGTCGGCTTTTTTATTTTGCGGTTACTGCAAAAGGAGATATTTTTATGCTATTTTCACTCGCCCTTATTTTCCTGCTCGGCTTTCTTGCAGGAGAGCTGTGCAAAAACTGCACCTGCCTGCACTTATAGGTATGCTCGGTGTCGGAATATTGCTCGGACCTCACGTTTTCTCGCTGATAGACAGCTCCGTGCTTGATATTTCGTCACAGCTACGCAAAATCGCCCTTGTGATAATCCTTATGCGTGCAGGGCTTTCACTGAACCTCGCCGACCTGAAAAAAGTCGGCAGACCTGCCGTGCTGATGTGCTTTGTGCCTGCCTGCTTTGAGATACTCGGCATGGCGCTGATAGCCCCTGCCCTGCTCGGAATATCGCTTACCGATGCGCTTGTAATGGGCTCGGTCGTAGGTGCGGTGTCCCCTGCCGTGATCGTCCCCAAAATGCTGAAGCTGATGGAAGAAAACCGCGGTCAGAAGTACAGCATACCCCAGCTTATCTTAGCCGGAGCGTCCGTTGACGATGTATTCGTAATAGTGATGTTCTCCGTGTTCACAGGTCTTGCACAGAGCGGTACTGTAAACGCCCTCGACTTTGCAAAGATTCCCGTGTCGCTGATACTCGGCATCGCCGCAGGAATAATTGTCGGCTTTGTTTTAGGTAAGCTGATGAAGCTGATACATATCCGTGACACCGCAAAGCTGCTTATTCTTGTGAGCATATCGTTCCTGCTCTGCACTGCCGAGGATACATTCGGCACAGTAGTGCCGTTCTCGTCCCTTGTAGCCGTAATGACAAGCGGAATAACTATTAATAAGATACGCCCAGAAGCCGCCGAGCGTCTTTCCGCCCGCTTCGGTCGTATCTGGGTAGCCGCTGAAATCGTACTGTTCGTGCTTGTCGGTGCGGCAGTGGATATAAACTATGCCGTCAGCGCAGGAATATCGGCTGTAGTGCTGATTTTCGCCGTTCTTCTGTTTCGAATGGCAGGCGTTGCGGTGTGCCTTATCAGAACAAAAATCCCCTTTAAGCAGAGATTATTCTGCTGTCTTGCCTATCTTCCCAAAGCCACCGTCCAGGCGGCTATCGGCGGCGTTCCGCTTGCAATAGGGCTTTCCTGCGGAAACATCGTGCTTACCGTCGCCGTACTGTCGATAATTATCACCGCTCCGCTCGGTGCGTTTCTTATAGATTTAACGTATAAGAAACTGCTTGATTAAATAGAAAAGAGCCTTGATTTTACTCAAAGCTCATGTGCTATTCAGTTATTGACATACAAATACAATATATGATATAATTCTCTTTGAGGGAAACCTTGGACGTCAGGCGGTCAAATTCATCTCCCGAAAGTGCTTTAAGCACTTAGAAAGGAGGTGAAGCTGTGTACATAACATTGGATAATTTAATTCAAATCGGTATTTTCCTTACGGGATTTACTGTAGTTATACTCAGTATTTTATCTTTTAACAAAAAGAAATAACCGCCCCATGTCGCAAACTGTGAGCGGTTATTTTAACTAATCCTAGGGAGCGATCGTCTGTCGTTTCCCTCTTTATTTGTATTATAACACGATTTTAATGTGCTGTCAAGGCACATATCGGCAAATGCCGCAAGTTTTGCCTATCGGGCAAAACAAAATCGTGTTTCAACGTTCTCAGCCATTGCGTAGCAAGCCGCATATCATGCGGCGAAATCGTCTTTTGACGATTTCAGGCTGAGGTTGTTATAACATATTTCTACGAAAAGTCAAGCGGCTTTTAATATGCTTTTTCTCACGGCTTACACCTCTTACACGGCACATAACCCGCCGCTATAGCTCCGTCATAATCATTGGTGTACTCTTTATTTTCATCATTCATCTGATCCACATAAGAGCAACCTGCACGGTGCATTTTCATTGTATTTGTGTTCAGCACATACGAATAGCTTACGGGGACTTCTTCTGTTGGCGGATATGTAGCAGGCGCAGGCGTTGTGCTTACCGTAGCAGTTGTCGTTACCTTTGTTGTAGCCGTTTTCGTAGTAACCTCCGTTGCGGAGGTCACTTCAGTTGTTTCCGGCTTACTCTCACCCGATGCCCCACCGTTCGCTGTACTCGGTGAAACATTAACGGTAATATCCTTTCCATCGCACGTCATTACAATATCGCCCTGCAAATCAGTGCGGTAAACTCTGACTTTGGCTTTTTTAAGCTTATCAATTGTTTCGGTATGCGGATGGCCGTATGAGTTGCCCGCACCGCAGGATATAACCGCATATTCAGGGCTTGCCGCCGTCAGAAAAGCGCTTCCTGTTGAAGTACTGCTTCCGTGGTGTCCGACCTTCAACACATCGCATTCTACGTCGGCAGTGATCGTCCGTTCTTCATCTTCCTCAGCGTCGCCTGTGAATAAAAACTTCTTCTCTCCGTATGTCAGCATTATAACGATCGATGAATTATTAAGGTCGCTGTAATCCTCAGTGACAGGCGCAATCACCACCGCCGATAACTCCCCGTCAGAGAAAATCTCCGTGCCTGCCACGCCAAGCGTTACCTTTGCCCCGCTTTGATCGATTGCAGTCAGCATATTGGTATAAGTTTTTGTGGTATGCGTTGCAGGACTTAATATAACGTTCCCCACACTGAACGATCCTATAATGTCCGCCATACCGCCGATATGGTCGCTGTGCGGGTGTGTCGCCACTACATAATCAAGCGAGTTGTATCCGCAGGAATATATGTAAGTCGTTATCCTGTCGGCATATTCCCTTTCCGATGCGTCAATAAGCATTGTCCTGTCATCGGGCAGTTCTATAAATATACTGTCACCCTGCCCTACATCAAGAAAATGCACCTTCATTTCCTTGCCGCTATCGTTTTTGTCTGCGGACGGCTTACTTCCGCTGTCTGATGTATCATTAAATGTATTATCGGTCGATTCTGCCGCAGATGAAATGCTTGCGCTGCCTGTTACAGATGCAGTTTCACCGCTCGAACTCGTATCGGAAATATCGGTATTCTTAATTGAACAACCCGAAAGCATTATTATTGCCAGTGCTAAAGCTATCAATTTATTTTTCATAATATCACTCCTCGCTTTATATATTTTATCATATCAATATCACTTTGTCCATATAAGAAACCAAATTTGCACCGTTTATTGTACACAAACGCAATCATAACAGCATTTATAACCTTCATTCACAACCATCCTCCCGACAAAAAGCACAAAAAATGCGATCACGCACCTTAGTGCGTAACCGCATTTTTAAAATATTATCCTTTATTATTTGCTCTCACTGCAAATCAGCTTTTCACCGTCATATTCCACCGTCAGCGTACTGCCGGGAGCTACATCGTCAGCGATAAGCTTTCTTGCAATAAGCGTTTCGATCTTACGCTGTATGAATCTCTTAAGAGGTCTTGCACCGTAGTTGGGATCAAAGCCGTTGTCGATTACATAGTCTTTAGCGGCATCTGTAATTGCAAAGCCAACCTCCTTGTCCTCAAGACGTTTTTTCAGTTCACCGAGCATAAGGTCAACAATGCCCGAAATCTCGTCCTTACGGAGCGGCTTGTAGAATACGATCTCATCAAGACGGTTGAGGAATTCGGGTCTGAACTGTGTTTTGAGCAGCTTGTTGACTTCGTTCTTTGCATCATCCGAAATTTCACCCTTGTCGTTGATACCGTCAAGGATATATGACGAGCCGAGGTTACTTGTCAGAATGATAATGGTATTCTTGAAGTCTACCGTTCTGCCCTGAGAATCAGTGATTCTGCCGTCGTCAAGGATCTGTAACAGGATATTGAATACATCGGGGTGAGCCTTTTCAACCTCGTCAAGAAGTACAACCGAGTAAGGTTTTCTCCTTACTGCCTCGGTCAGCTGACCGCCCTCCTCATATCCGACATATCCGGGAGGCGCACCGATAAGACGGCTCACACTGAATTTCTCCATGTACTCCGACATATCAATACGCACCATACTGTGTTCATCGTCAAACAGTGCCTCGGCAAGAGCCTTTGCAAGCTCCGTCTTACCTACACCCGTAGGACCTAAGAACAGGAACGAGCCTATAGGCTGGTCGGGGTTTGCTATACCTGCCCTTGAACGGAGTATAGCCTCGCTTACCTTTTCAACAGCCTCGTCCTGACCTATTACACGCTTGTGAAGTATATCCTCCATGTGGAGCAGTTTCTCACGCTCGCCCTCCATAAGCTTTGCAACAGGAATACCTGTCCAGCGACAGATTATTTTTGCGATTTCTTCCTCCGTTACCTTGTCGTGGAGCATAGATGCGGACTTTGACTGCTCTGCAAGCTTTTCTTCTTCCTCAAGCTCTTTCTGTAACTGAGGGAGCTTGCCGTATTTAAGCTCAGCGGCCTTGTTCAGATCATAGCTTCTTTCAGCCTGTTCGATTAAGCCGTTTGTACTTTCGATCTCCTCACGGAGCTTCTGTACCTTGGAGATAGCGTTACGCTCGTTCTCCCACTTTGCCTTCATTTCGTTGAACTTTGAGCGCATTTCGGCAAGCTCCTGCTGTACCTCGGCAAGATGTTCAACGGAGATTCTGTCGGTTTCCTTTTTGAGAGCCGCTTCTTCAATCTCGTGCTGCATTATCTTTCTGCGTATATCGTCAAGCTCGGACGGCATAGATTCCATTTCCGTCTTGATAAGCGCACATGCCTCATCTACAAGGTCGATCGCCTTATCGGGCAGGAATCTGTCCGAGATATATCTGTCTGACAGTGTAGCGGCGGCAATAAGCGCCGAGTCGTGAATTTTAACGCCGTGGAATACCTCGTAGCGTTCCTTTAAGCCACGCAGTATCGAAATAGTATCCTCAACCGTAGGCTCGTTTACCATAACAGGCTGGAAACGTCTTTCAAGAGCGGCGTCCTTTTCAATGTACTGTCTGTACTCGTTAAGCGTTGTCGCACCTATACAGTGCAGTTCACCTCTTGCAAGCAAAGGCTTGAGCAGGTTGCCTGCGTCCATTGCACCGTCTGTCTTGCCTGCACCGACTATGGTATGAAGCTCATCTATGAACAGTATTATCTGACCTTCCGATTTCTTTATGGTCTGTAATACCGCTTTAAGTCTTTCCTCAAACTCACCTCTGTACTTTGCGCCTGCAACAAGCGCACCCATATCAAGTGAGAATATCTGACGTTCCTTTAAGTTTTCGGGAACATCACCACGCACTATACGCAGTGCAAGTCCCTCGGCAATTGCCGTCTTACCTACACCGGGCTCGCCTATCAGCACAGGGTTGTTCTTTGTCTTACGGGAAAGAATACGGATAACATTTCTGATCTCCGAATCCCTGCCGATAACGGGGTCAAGCTTATTCTGTCTTGCAAGCTCCGTCAAATCCTGTCCGTACTTTTTAAGCACGTCGTAGGTTTCTTCGGGATTCTGCCCCGTTACACGCACACTGCCCCTTACCTGCTCCAGTGCCTGTAAAAATGCCTTTTCGGTAATACCGCACTTAGAGAAAATGTCCTTTAACTGCGAGTTCGGCTTTTCAAGAAGTCCGATAAACAGATGCTCTACCGAGATGTACTCGTCCTTCATCTGCTTTGCCTTTTCTTCTGCGGCAGTAAATGCCTTGTCTACATCGGGAGATACATATACCTTTTCGGGATCTCTGCCGCTGCCCGTTACCTTGGGTATACCTGCGGCGCTCTGCTCTGTAAGCCTTGTCAGCTGTGAAGCGTCAGCGCCCATTTTCTTTATAAGCTGAGGGATAAGTCCCTCCTCAGCCTGAAGCAGTGCAAGTAAAATATGTTGCTGTTCTATATTCATGTTCTGAAATGAAACAGCAATACTCTGTGCATTGCTTATAGCTTCCATTGATTTCTGTGTCAGATTATTAGTGTTAAGCATATCAAATCGTCCTTTCTTAAGCTGTATCAGGCGTCAGACAATAACCTTGACCGTCTTGATACGTTCTTTATAAAGCGAATCCACAAGCGCAATCGCCTGCTTTCTGTTATCTGCGTTTTCAAAATAAACCTTGATCGCTCTGTCAAGGAAATTGACATAATCTGCGATAGCCTCGGCGGTCAGATTAGGATCGCTGACCTTTCTCATATCCCTGAGAATAGGCATATTTAGCATTCTGATCATCTTATCGTTGTCTATCTGCATTACAACGTCAATGCCCTCGAACTGCGCCAGATTACGATGTTCAATACTTGCAAAGCAGGTAAGGAAATCATTCATCAGTGCCATTAAAGTCATATTCTGCGTTCTGAAGCTTACCTTAAGCCTGCCCAGATACTTACCTTCACGCAAAAGCTCTACCGAGTAACGTATAGTCGGCTTGTATTTATAAGGCAGCGGACTTTTTATAAGCATTCCTCCATCGCCCGCCGCAGTCTGTAAACGGAAAATCTCATCGTCAAAAAAACTGCTGATATTCTCCATTATGTTACGCATCCGTATTTCGGGTGTCTGCATTGAAAGCTTTTCCGCAAGTATTCTGTCTATCAGCGCTGAACGGCTTGTGTTCATTCTGTACGCCAGAGAATCTATCGCCCGTACTATCTCGTCCGTAAGCACCAGACTGTATACACTCTTACTCATTTTTGACGATCATTCCTTTCATATTCATGTATCTATGTCAATTTCTATCTCAACAGCCATTTTCCGACTGTGACTATATTGTAGCATGCTTTTCACAACTTGTCAAGTGTTTTATATAAATTTTTATACGAATTATGAACAAATTTTCAAGGTTTATTTGTTGATAATTTTTTTCATATCTTGCTTTTTACAAAAGTCATTACTATATCAAAAAATCCACCGCCATAAAGACAGTGGATTTCCGTTACATTCAATTTTGCATAATCGTCAAAAGGGTGTGCCGCAGGCACTCGCCGATAACGCTACTTTCGCATACCTCCACCCGTCAGAACGGCGAATTGTCAGCGGCGACTCGCCGTTATTGGGTCATGCCAAACTCAATAGCCTTGATATTAGCGTCAATCAGATGCGCCTTCTTCGGCGGAATAACCTTTGCCATAGCCTTCTTTACCGTTTCCATAGAGGTAATATTGGTTTCCTTCAAAAGCTTGCCGACAAGGATAATGTTAGCCATACCCTTCATGCCGTGTTCATTGGCAAGAGCTGTGGCAGGAACATAATATACATTTATATCCGTCCTGTCGCACTTTGCGTCAACAAGCGTGCTGTCGATAAGCACAGTACCGCCCGGTACAACAGAATCAATAAACTTATCGTAGCTCGGAGTATTCATGACTATGAGCGTATTCGGAGTATCAACAAGCGGAGAGCCTATAGGATCATCGCTTATACATACCGAGCAGTTGCAGGTACCGCCTCGCATTTCAGGACCGTAAGACGGAAGCCACGAAACCTCCTTGTCCTCATAAAGTCCGAAGTATGCGAGCATTTTTCCCATGAACAGTATACCCTGTCCGCCAAAGCCTGCAAGAAGAATTTCGTTTATCATCTTATTGCACCCTCCTTAAATACTCCTAAAGGATAGTAGGGGATCATCTCTGTGCGTACTCTGTCAAGAGCCTCGATAGGTGTCTTGCCCCAGTTTGTAGGACAGGTCGAAAGCACCTCGATTATCGAAAAGCCCTGCTTGTTCTTCTGAAACTCAAAGCCCTTTCTGATAGCCTTCTTTGCTATATTTATATTCTTGGGATCGATTACCGTTACACGTTCTGCAAGCGCTACGCCGCTTAAGGTAGAGAGCATTTCACATACTCTTACGGGATAACCCTCAACATCGGGGTTTCTGCCGTAGGGCGTTGTCTGTGTTACCTGACCGGGGAGCGTGGTAGGAGCCATTTGTCCGCCCGTCATACCATAAGTTGTATTGTTTATGAATATGACCGTGATGTTTTCGCCTCTTGTAGCGGCATGTACGATCTCAGCCGTACCGATAGCCGCAAGGTCGCCGTCGCCCTGATATGTAAACACAAACTTGTCGGGGTTAGCTCTCTTGATACCTGTTGCTACTGCGGGCGCACGTCCGTGCGAGGCTTCAAGCATATCACATTCAAAATAATCATAAGCCATAACCGAGCAGCCTACAGGGCATACGCCGATAGTGTCGCCCTCGATGCCCATTTCGTCAATTACTTCGGCTACCAGTCTGTGTACTATACCGTGAGTACAACCGGGGCAATAGTGGGTGGTCACGTCTGCCAGAGCGTGAGGTCTTTTAAATTCAGGCATTAGTTCTTACCTCCCATTTCTCTTAACTTTTCAAGTATTTCTGCGGGCTTGGGAATAACGCCGCCTGTTCTTCCGTAGAACTCAACAGGCTTCGAGCAGTTGATAGCAAGCTTAACATCATTCACCATCTGTCCCATTGACATTTCTACACAAAGAACGTTCTTTGCATTCTTGCAAGCCTCGACGATTTCCTTTTCGGGATACGGCCACAGAGTAACAGGTCTTACAATGCCGACCTTAAGTCCCTCTTTTCTTGCCGCTTCCACAGCTGACTTTGCAAGTCTTGCAGTTGAGCCATAAGCCACAACGACCGTATCTGCGTCCTCGCAGTAGTCGCCGACAGCCTCGGTGTGCTTTGCCTTTACCTCTTCATATCTCTCAAATCT
>CAVJKI010000027.1:0-3668 GCA_963649995.1 Sodaliphilus sp. | reverse complement strand
AGTAAAGAGAGGTGATTATGTTGTGCTTTCTCTTGTTGCCGTGACCGCAGGCAGCCCAGGGCTTCTTTGAAGCGTCCGACATCTTTATCTCGGTGTCCTCAAAAGCAACAGGCTCCATCATCTGACCGAGAAGTCCGTCCGCAAGGATAACCGCAGGCATTCTGTATTCGTCCGCAAGGTCAAACGCCTTAGTTACCGTATCAACCATTTCCTGAACGGAAGCAGGCGCAAATACGATAGCGTGGAAATCACCGTGACCGAGTGCGTGAGTGATCTGCCAGTAGTCTGCCTGTGAGGGCTGAATACCGCCGAGACCCGGACCGCCTCTCTGTACATCTATGATAACGCAAGGCAAATCAGCGCCTGCTATATAGCTTATACCCTCTGTTTTAAGAGAAATTCCGGGAGAAGATGACGATGTCATACATCTGATACCCGAGCCTGCACAGCCGTAAACCATGTTTATAGCCGCAACCTCCGACTCAGCCTGTAAGAATACACCGCCTACCTTAGGCATTCTCTTTGACAGATATGCCGAAATTTCCGTCTGAGGTGTGATAGGATAACCGAAGAAGCATTTACAGCCTGCTCTTATAGCGGCTTCCGCAAGCGCCTCGTTACCTTTCATAAGACTTTTTTCAGCCATTGTCGTCACCTCCTACAGTGATAGCGCAATCGGGACACATCATAGCGCAGAGTGCACAGGCAATGCAAGCATCGTCGTCTGTACATACAGCGGTGTAATAGCCCTTCTTGTTGAGCTTCTCCGTCTGTAAAGCCACTATTTTCTTCGGACAGGCGGTCGTGCACAGTCCGCAGCCTTTACAGCGGTGGAAATCTACTTTCATTTTTGCCATATTTCTGACCTTTCCTTTCGCCTATAGTTGTTTATTCGGCTTACCATTCAAAAAATCGGTAAGGAAACAGCGTTGTTGTTACGTCAATCGTCGGGCTTATTTTTCCGCTTCTTCTGCGAATTCTTCCCAGAGCTTCTTGACATAGATTTTTATCGGATATGCTTTTTCAATGCCGTCGAGATACCCTGCTTCAGCAGTCACCGCAACAAGCGGGAGTCCCGCCGCACGGCACACCTTGTCCGCATACTCGACCGAGCTGCGGATTATCTCGCTGTCGGTTTCACTGCCGAGGTTGGTGTTGTTTATGATACCGTCGCACTTCATTCCCGATGCATTCTCTATGTCATACATCAGCTGTAAAGCCTCCTGCGGCTCTTTGGTAAGATACCTGCAACGGTTTATGACGTACAGCATCTGAGTATCATACCTGTCGAACACAGGCTTGTACCTGCCGAGAGCCTTTGCGCCCTCATCGTCGCCTCCGACATCTATTATTATATAACCCTCCCTGTCGGCTATACCGTTCATGTCAAAGCCGAGAGCGGGAATGTCAAGATTTGAGTTTGCATAGGTCGGCACAGTCAGGCTTATATTATGCTCCCCGAACAGCTTTTTGAAATCAGCCGTTCTGAAATACGGGTTTACAATATCAAGATCGACAACCGTGACCCTTTCTCCCCTTGCGGCAAGATCAAGAGCCATGTTGACCGACACATTGGTTTTGCCCGAGCCGTAATGACCTGTTATTATATTGATTTTTCTGAAATTCATCTATGATCCTTTGGCTTTATCTATATACCCGTAGCTTCATATCAGCTTGTAAATGCAAGATATACAAAGCCTGCAAAAGGGTGCTATTGTTTAATATTACTATTATAGCACTTTAAATTCGGTTTGTAAATAGACGATTTTGGCAATTTGACTAAAAATGCCGTCACAGAGATATTTTTTTAATTCAATCAAAATAAATTCACATTTTCAGACAATCCCCGACAACATAACACTACATTGCGGTTATATTTTTGCCGTCAGGACGAGGAAATTAAAAACGATAGCAGCACATACCAAAAACTTCTGAATTTAAACATTCCCCTTTGCAATGGAAACAGAAATGTTTTCGTATTTTGAAAAATATTATCTATGCTGTAAACAGTTTCTGAATATATTACAACACACCGTGACATCCCTCATTCACCGAATCAACCGCCCCCGCATATACTACTCTTGTATCAACCATAATATAACATAAAATACATAATGAGGTGATTTTGAAATGTGTGGAATAGCAGGTTGGATAGATTGCCGCAGACTTTGCGACAGCAGTGCCATAATGCACAGAATGGCTCTGACAATGACTCCGAGAGGGCCGGACAGCGGCGGCTTCTACACCGATGATAACTGCGCCCTTGCCCACCGCCGTCTGAGCGTAATCGACCCGGCGGGCGGCGCACAGCCAATGACCCGTAAATCAGGCGGCGAACACTACACGATCGTCTACAACGGAGAGCTGTACAACACTGCAGAACTCCGCTCGGAGCTTGAGGCTACAGGCATATCGTTTGCCACCGCCAGCGACACCGAGGTACTGCTGAACGCCTACATCACATGGGGTGAGGCATGCCTTGACAAGCTGAACGGGATATATGCCTTTGCCGTCTGGCAGGAGCGTGAAAAGCAGCTCTTTCTCGCCCGTGACCGAATCGGCGTCAAGCCGCTTTTTTACTACGAGTACACAGGCGGTCTTATCTTCGCCTCCGAGATAAAAACGCTCCTCGCCCACCCCATGATAGAGCCGATAATCGACCGTGACAGCATAGCGCAGATAATGCTGCTCGGACCCGCCCGAAAGCCGGGAAGCGGTGTATTCAAAGGGATCAAGGAACTTTGCCCTGCCGAGTGTGCCATGTACTGCCGATGCGGCTTGAAGAAGCGCACCTACTGGTCGCTCCACGCTCTGCCGCATAAAGAAAGCCTTCAGGAAACAGAACAGCACGTTGCCTACCTGCTGACCGATGCCATAAAGCGCCAGCTTGTCAGCGATGTTCCGCTGTGTACAATGCTGTCGGGCGGCCTTGACAGCAGTATAATCAGCGCCGTTGCCGCTAAGGAATTTGAGCGTAGCGGCAGACAGCTCACCACCTACTCAATTGATTACAAGGATAACGATAAGAACTTCCACAGCAGTAAATTCCAGCCCGATATGGACGCCCCATGGGTACGGGAAATGGCGGCGTTCATCGGCTCAAAGCATATCAATGTTGAGATCGATACTCCCGCCCTGACCGATGCACTTGAGCTTTCGACCTACACCCGTGACCTGCCGGGAATGGCAGACGTGGACAGCTCATTATACCTGTTCTGCAAGGCAATCAAGAACAATTTCACCGTTGCGCTCAGCGGCGAATGTGCCGATGAAATTGCGCACGCACTATAACATATAAAAAAAATCCCCCGGCAGAGCCGTGTAGCTCCGCCGGGGGATACCTGTTTATTAAACCTTCTTTAAATCGTCTGCTCTTACCGCCGCAGTGATCTGTCCGTCCTGCCCGATAACGATATAGTCCTCTCTGTCGCCTGAGCCGACCTGCATAACCTCATACACATTCGTATACACAAACAACGCAAGTGCTCCGCCGTTATACGTCTTAGCCCCATAATTCACTTTGACCTTATCGCCGACAGAAAATTTCTGTGTCACCTTTCCGTCCTCAGCCTTATACAAGTCCTCTGTATACAGCCAACCCGTAGCCGCTCCGTCAATTCCTATCAGCGTTTCCTTACCGCTTGCCGATACCTGCTGAACGGTATAAA
>CAVJKI010000026.1:0-13455 GCA_963649995.1 Sodaliphilus sp. | reverse complement strand
GAGCTGTTCTTCGTCAACGGGCTTCTGTAAAAAGTCGTTTGCACCGAGCTTGATAGCTTCCGACAGATTTCCCACAGTACCAACGGAAGTAGCCATGATAACCACTGCGTCGGGTGAATTTGTTTTGATAAGCTTTAATGCTTCAACGCCTGAGAGTTCGGGCATTACGATGTCCATAAAGGTAACATCGGGTGCAATGTCGGCAAATTTTTCAACTGCCTGCGCACCGTCGCACGCCTCAAAAATCTGTGTAAAGCCGTATGCGGTAAGAAGCTTTTTCATCTTGTTCCTGACCATCATAGAGTCATCGCATACAAGAGCTTTTGCCTTTGAAACATCTTTTTCCATATTTCTTTTTCCTTCCTAACCTCTGAAATTTATATCATAATAATATTTACCCATTATGAATATCGGATACTGAATCGGTTATGAAACCCCAAACACAAACAGATAGCTCAGCGCAAACCATTCTCTTACCCAGTAGACCGGGATAAGGTACCATGGCGTAGCGGCACTGATACATTTAACATCATATCCCAGACTTTCAGCCTGAAGTCTGGCTCTCCACTGGTGAAAGCCGTCTGTAACGATCGCTATTTTAAGCGGCTTACCCTCTTTTTCAAGTATCTGCTTTGAAAAAAGAAGGTTTTCATAGGTGCTTGACGACTTGTCCTCTTTTGTGATACGGTCTTGCGCTATGCCGTCGCTTACAAGCACCTCGTACATAGCCTGTGCCTCGCTTATATGCTCGTTGTCACCCTTGCCGCCCGAAACTATACAATCCGCTTTTTCGTCTTCTGACAGATAGCTGTAAGCAGCGTCTATGCGTCGGCTGAGCATAAGGCTCGGACCGTCACGTCTTACCTGACAGCCAAGCACTATTACCGTGCGAGAGCCGTCCTTTTCGGGCATATCGTTCATGTTGGCTATCATGAACGACGAAAGCACAACAGCATACAGCATAAGTGCGGCATATAGCAACAGTGTTGCACGATAGGCATATCTCAGTAGCTTTTTATCGCTGTGGAACAGCTTCGGAGCTGAAATACCTAGAAGTACCGTTACCGCACCGATAACAAACCCGAAGCACGAGCCTGTGTTCAGCGTTCCGCTGAAAAGCGGTATTATGAACATCAACAGCACAACCGCACCGAGAACGGTAAGAGCGATCGTCAATATTTTAATCGGTTTTGAACAACCGTTGGGTATTCCGGGCATTACTTTGAAAGGAGCTTCTTGACTCTCTGCATAGCCTCGACTGTGTTTTCGTGAGTGCCGAATGCAGTAAGTCTGAACCAGCCGTCGCCGTTCTTGCCGAAGCCTGCGCCGGGTGTGCCGACAACCTCGGCTTCATTCAGAAGCTTATCGAAGAATGTCCAGCTGTCCATTCCGTCAGGGCATTTGAACCATATATAGGGGCTGTTCTTGCCGCCTGTGTACTTGATACCGAGCTCGTCGAACGTTTCGCTCATTACCTTTGCGTTCTGCATATAGTAAGCTATTGTAGCTCTCGTCTGCTTGTAGCCTTCCTCTGTGAATACAGCCTCTGCGGCACGCTGAACGGGGTAAGAAACGCCGTTGAACTTACTGCCCTGTCTTCTGCACCATAACTGCATGAAGCTGATCTCCTCGCCTGCGGGAGTTTCAAGCATGAGTTCTTCGGGGATAACCGTGTAGCCGCAACGTGTACCTGTAAAGCCTGCTGTCTTTGAAAGCGAGCAGATCTCTATAGCACACTTTCTTGCGCCCTCTATCTGGAAAATCGAGCGGGGAAGCGTTTCATTTGAGATGAAAGCCTCATAAGCCGCATCGAAGATAATTACGGATTTATTCTTTATAGCATAGTCAACCCATATCTTGAGCTGTTCCTTTGTATAAACAGAGCCTGTAGGGTTGTTGGGCGAGCAAAGATAGATAAGACCGGGTTTCATTGATTCGTCGGGCATTGCGGCAAAGCCGTTTTCCTCGGTAGAGTTTACATAGTAAACCTCACGTCCGCCCATAACGTTTGAGTCAACATAAACGGGATATGCGGGGTCTGTAACTACAACGTCCTCATTCTCGCTGAATATATCGCCGATATTGCCGCAGTCGCTCTTTGCGCCGTCGCTGATAAGAACTTCTTCGGGTGAAACTGTTACGCCGAAGCTCTTGTAGTAGCCTGACACTGCTTCTCTTAAGAAGTCGTAGCCCTTACCGCTGTCCTCATAACCTCTGAATGTTTCCTTAACACCCATTTCGTCAGCGGCTTTCTTCATAGCCTCAACTACAACGGGAGCTAAAGGTTGCGTAACGTCACCGATACCCATCTTTATGATCTTGTTATCGGGGTGAGCGGCTATATACTCTCTTACTCTCTTGCCTATTTCAATAAAAAGATAGCTTTTCTTAAGATTTAAAAAGCCCGGATTCATCTTTGCCATTTTTTTCTGAGTTCCTTTCTTTCTCTTATCATCGTGTCATGATATCGACACAGATATACACAATAACATTATATCCGCTACAGCGCCAAAAGTCAAGAAATAACGGCACTTAAAACTAGCCAAATAATACGGGCGTTTTACGGTAATTTTACTCAAAAATAAGTAAATACGGGTAGAAAGCACACTTGTTTAATATAAATTCGAGAATATCTCTTGAAATCTGCGTGCAAATAGTGTATAATTTTGAATGTGTAGCGCTCCTTAAAAAGTTAATATTACGTTAAACAGAGCGCATTAAAATAATCAGTATAAAACGGCGCAGTGCCGTATAAATCCCCGGAAGGAAAAGAACAGATGTTACATATAGGACTTGACGTAGGTTCAACAACCGTTAAAATTGCGGTATTGGACGATGAGAATAATGCAGTATATAAAAACTATCAAAGACATTATTCCGATATAAAGAAAACAATTGCAGAGGTACTCGGCGGATGTCTGGAAACGTTGAAAGACGAAACGATTACTGTTGCTGTAACGGGTTCGGGCGGTATCTCGGTATCACACTGGCTCGGCATACCGTTTGTGCAGGAGGTTTCCGCAGGAACGACCGCAATACAGACCTTTATCCCTCAGACAGACGTAGCTATCGAGCTTGGCGGTGAGGATGCAAAGATCACATATCTCACAGGCGGTATCGAACAGCGTATGAACGGCTCATGCGCAGGCGGTACAGGTGCGTTCATCGACCAGATGGCTTCATTGCTCAATACCGATATAACGGGTATAAACGAGCTTGCAAAGGACTACACAACTATATATCCCATCGCATCACGCTGCGGCGTTTTTGCAAAGTCGGATATACAGCCGCTTTTGAATGACGGCGCAAAGAAAAGCGATGTTGCCGCATCGATTTTCCAGTCGGTTGTAAACCAGACGATAAGCGGACTTGCCTGCGGTAAGCCTATCAGAGGACACGTTGCTTTCCTTGGCGGACCGCTCCACTATCTTTCTGAACTCAGAAAGCGTTTTATAGAAACATTACAGCTTGACGATGAGCATATAGTATTCCCGCCCGACGCAAACCTCTTTGTTGCTATGGGTGCTTCTCTTGCGGAAAACCGTGAGGAGTTTTCTGTGGACAAGCTCAAAGAAGACTTAAAGGCGCTTGCAACCGTAGAAGTACACGAGGTTGAAAGACTTGCTCCGTTATTTAAGGACGAGCAGGAATTACAGGAGTTTTACGACAGACATGCAAAGGCAGTCATTCCCGTAAAGGAGCTGTCGGAAGCGGAAGGTCCGTGCTATCTCGGTATAGACGCAGGCTCTACCACAACGAAAGCTACTCTTATAAATAAAGACGGCGATATTCTTTATTCACATTACGGAAACAACATGGGCGACCCGCTCAAATCCGTAATTGAGATAGTAAAAGACGTATATTCAAAAATGCCCGAAAAGGCATATATAGCAAAGTCGACAGCTACAGGCTACGGCGAACACCTTATCAAGGCGGCGCTCGGCGTTGACTTCGGCGAGATCGAAACAATGGCGCATTACAAGGCCGCCGAGAAGATTCTCCCCGGCGTTGAATTTATCCTTGACATAGGCGGTCAGGATATGAAGTGTATGCGTGTAAAGAACGGCGAGATCGAAAGCATACTGCTTAACGAAGCCTGTTCATCGGGCTGCGGCTCATTCATACAGAACTTTGCCAATGCGCTTGGTATGCAACCCGAAGAATTTGCACAGATAGGTCTTTCTGCAAAGAGTCCCGTTGACCTCGGATCACGCTGTACGGTATTCATGAACAGCCGTGTAAAGCAGGCTCAGAAAGAGGGCGCAAGCGTTGCCGATATTTCAGCCGGACTTTCCTATTCTGTAGTAAAGAACGCTCTGTTCAAGGTTATCAAGATCCGTGACCCCAAGCAGATGGGTGAAAAGATAATAGTACAGGGCGGTACGTTCCTTAATAACTCGGTACTGCGTGCATTTGAGCTTACCTGCGGACGTGAGGTCGTACGCCCCGACAAGGCAGGTCTTATGGGCGCATACGGAAGTGCGCTTGTTGCTCTGTCCCGTGACGATGGAAACGGAAGTACATTAGTTCCGCTTGAAAAGCTCGAAAACTTCACGATTCAGAAGACCACCGCACGTTGCGGAAGATGTTCAAATAACTGCCTGCTTACTATCAGCAAGTTTGCAGACGGCACAAGATATATAACAAACAACCGTTGTGAACGTGGCGCAGGACTTGGTAAAAAGAGCAAGGAGCTTTTACCGAATCTGTTCGACTATAAATACAAGAGATTGTTCGACTATGAGCCGCTTGACCCCGAAACGGCTCCCAGAGGTGTTGTCGGTATTCCCTGTGTACTCGGACTGTATGAGAACTATCCGTTCTGGTTTACATTGTTCACAAAGCTCGGCTACAGTGTAAAGCTGTCGCCTAAATCAAGCCGTGAGATATACGACAGAGGTATAGAAACCATGCCGTCTGAGTCGGTATGTTATCCTGCAAAGCTCTCTCACGGACATATAATGTCACTTCTTGACGAGGGTGTGAAGTTTATATTCTATCCTGCGCTACCGTATGAAATGGATAACGGCGGCGGTGGAGATAACCACTATAACTGCCCCGTTGTTGCTACATACAGCGAGGTTATCAAGAACTCCGTACCTGAGCTTCGTGCAGATGATGTAACGTTCATGAACCCGTTCCTGCCTATATATGACGAGGACAGAATGCTTGAACGTCTTATCGAGGAATTTATGCCGCTCGGCATAGGCGGTGAGGAAATAGGCGTTGCGCTCAAAGCCGCTTATGAGGAGGACAGACGCTTTAAGGACGATATACGCTCAAAGGGCGAGGAAGTGCTCAAGATGCTCAAGGATAAGGGCAAGAAGGGTATTGTTCTCGCAGGCAGACCTTATCATGTCGACCCTGAGATAAACCACGGTATTCCCGAAATGATAAACGGTTACGGCTTTGCTGTACTTACCGAGGACAGTGTTGCACATCTCGGAACGGTTGTACGTCCTATCCGTGTAGTTGACCAGTGGATGTATCATACCAGACTTTATGCGGCGGCTACACTCGTAGGTCAGACACATGAGCTTGAATTGGTACAGCTCAACTCATTCGGCTGCGGACTTGACGCTATTACAACCGACGAGGTACAGGAGATATTGCAGGGCTACGGCAGAATGTACACCGTGCTTAAGATAGACGAGGTAAATAACCTCGGTGCGGCAAGAATAAGACTGCGTTCGCTGATTTCCGTAATGGAGGAGCGTGAAAGAAACGGCATAAAGCCCGTACCGAAGTATAAGGGCTATATCCGTCAGCCGCTGTTCACAAAGGAAATGAAGAAGGACTATACAATTATAGCTCCGCAGATGGCTCCGTACCACTTTGAACTGCTTGAACAGGCATTCCGCTATTCGGGATATAACGTAGAAATACAGAAGAATTATTCAAAGGAAGTAGTTGACGAGGGCTTAAAGTACGTCAACAATGACGCTTGTTATCCTGCTATCATTACGATAGGTCAGCTCCTTTATGCGCTCAATCACGGCAAGTACGATAAGGACAAGGTAGCCGTACTTATTACCCAGACGGGCGGTGCGTGCCGTGCCACAAACTATGTAGGTATGCTCAAAAAGGCACTCAAGGACGCAGGTCTTGACAATGTTCCGCTGATTTCACTTAACGTTGTCGGTATGGAGAAAAACCCCGGCTTTACGCTTACACTTCCGCTTATCTACCGTGCGTTCATATCAGTAATTTACGGTGATCTGCTCAGCCGCTGTGTTTACCGTGTACGTCCTTACGAAGCCGAAAAGGGCGCAACCAACAAGATGTATGAAAAGTGGAACGAAAAGCTGAAAGGCGAGATAAAGAGCCTGTCGCTTGCACGCTTCAACAAGAATGTAAAGGCTATCGTTGCGGACTTTGATTCTATTCCGACGCTTGATATTGAAAAGCCGAGAGTAGGCATTGTCGGTGAGATACTTGTAAAATATCACCCTGCCGCTAACAACAACGTTGTTGAGCTTGTAGAGGCTGAGGGCGCAGAGGCTGTAGTACCCGACCTTATGGGATTTATCTACTTTATCTGCGACCATGCAAATTCACGTCATGAGCTACTTACGGTTTCGGGTGCAAGATATAAGCTCAGCAATATGGCTATAAAGCTTATCGAATTTATGCAGAAGTCATATAAGGGTGCAATCGAAGGCACAAAGTTCGGCTCATTCATGAAGATAAGCGATATGAGAAAGCTTGTAAAGGGCGTTGTATCGACAGGCAACATTGCAGGCGAGGGCTGGTTCTTATCAGCTGAGATGATAGAGCTTATTCACAGCGGTGTAAACAATATAATTTGTATGCAACCGTTCGCTTGTCTGCCTAACCACGTTACAGGTAAGGGCATTATCGGAGAACTGCGCAGACAGAATCCCGAATCTAATATTATAGCAGTCGACTACGATCCCGGTGCGTCCGAGGTTAACCAAATCAACCGTATCAAGCTTATGCTTACGCAGGCATTCAGACAGATGCGTGAGAAGAAGCTCCCGACAGAAGAAAATATTGTCGCACCCGAAGCAAAGGTAAAAATCAACGATAAATATTCCGCACTTGATGTTTAAGTGCAGTTAATAACCTTGTGTTAAGCTTGACATTGTGACAAAAACAGCAGATCTCGGCAAACCGCAGATTCTATATCAGAAAGGTAAAATTTATGGCAGAAATGAAATTCAGCACAGGTTCTTCATCGGATATAAAGGAGTTCAACGGCAAAAAAGCCGGTAAGATAGCTGTTATCGTAATCATAGCGATAGCTCTTATCGTCGTTTTGTTCAACTGCTTTTCGATAGTAAACGAAGGCTTTATCGGTGTCAAGTACACATTCGGAAAGATAACACAGGATAATTTAGCTCCGGGTCTTAACTTCTGTATACCTTTTATAGAAGAAATAAGACAGGTCGATACAAGAGAACAGGTTTATTCCGTTACCGACGACGCTTATACAAGCGATACACAGACGGTACAGTCGTTACAGCTCAAGCTGAACTACAGATATGACAGCGCAAAGCTTTCCGACATTATAAGAAATGTCGGCATTGATAATGTAGAATCAAAGCTTCTCGTACAGAACGTTGCCAAAATTTCAAAAAACGAAATAGGTAAGGTAAAGGCGGAGGAGCTTGTACAGTCAAGAGCCGATGTTCAGCAGACTATACAGGAGGAGCTTACGCAGACGCTTGCTCCGAGCGGAATTATAGTTGTTTCGTTTGCGATAGAAAATCTTGCTTTTGACGAGGCGTTTGAAACGTCTATACAGGCTAAGGTTATAGCCGCACAGGACGCCCTCAAGATGGAAAACAAGACAAAGGAAAAAGAGGAAGAAGCAAAGCAGGTGGTTATCGCCGCTCAGGCAAAGGCAGACAGCACAAAGCTTGAGGCAGACGCACAGGCTTACGCTATCCAGGCTGTACAGAAACAGCTTGAAACAAGCCCCAACTACATTGATTATATGAAGATAAACAACTGGAACGGTCAGTTGCCTCAGATAATCGGCGATGGCGTAAATCCCTTTGTAAATCTTGACAGCAGTGCAAACAGCACAGAAAGCAAGAGCGATAACACTTCAAAGAGCAACTGACGGTTTTGCGTGGGCAGAATAAAGAATTTTGAAATACGCCCGTAGGGCAACCTCAATTATTCACTTTTCATTATTCAATATTCATTTTTAATAAAAAGGCAGGGGAGGGTATTACCCTCCCCATTCTTGCCGTTTAAGTGGCAAATAAGATCAAGGGGTAATTATGGATTATTTAACACTGAAAAAGCAGGTACTGAACAAGTATTTCAGCCGTACAAACGATATGCAGAAAAAGGCGGTGTTCCGTATAAACGGGGCGGTGCTTATAGTTGCGGGCGCAGGAAGCGGTAAAACCACTGTGCTTTGTAACCGTATAGCCAATATGTTTCTTTTCGGAAACGCATATAATTCTGATACGGTGAGAGAGCTGTCGGACGACGATGTTGCGTTTGCACAGAGCTTTCTTGCAGGAGAAATCAGTAATTTTGATGCGGCTGAGCGGCTGTCGGATATATTCGGCGAGGACAGGATAAATCCGTGGAACATACTTGCAGTAACCTTTACGAATAAGGCGGCGGCTGAGCTTAAAGAACGTCTTGAAAACATGGGCGCAGACGTAAACGGAATATGGGCGGCGACATTCCACAGCGCTTGCGTAAGGATTTTACGTCAGGATATTGAAGAACTCGGAATTGGGTATAAATCCAACTTTACTATATATGACACCGACGACCAGCTGAAAGTTATCAAGACGGTAATGAAGGAGCATAATATTTCTGATAAGGCGGTAACTCCCAAGTCGATTCAGAATATTATTTCACGCTCAAAGGACAAGCTGACAACTCCCGATAAATTCACCACAAAGGGCAAGAACGGAAATGACGATTATCAGCTGTCGACAGCCAAGACCATTTATGCCGATTATCAATCAAGACTTACGGCGGCAAATGCGCTCGACTTTGACGATATAATCATGCTGACTGTAAGGCTGTTTGAGCAGTGTCCCGATGTGCTTTCTCACTGGCAGAACAGATTCAGATACATAATGGTGGACGAGTATCAGGACACCAATGCGGCACAGTATAAGCTTGTGTCACTGCTTGCGGAGGGCAGCGGAAACCTGTGCGTTGTCGGTGATGAGGATCAGAGTATCTATCGTTTCAGAGGTGCGACTATTGAAAATATCCTCTCATTCGAGGAGGAATTCGGCGCAGAAGGCATAAAGCTTGAACAGAACTATCGTTCGACAGCAAATATACTTAAGGCGGCGAATGCGGTAATTGCGAACAATACACAGCACAAGGACAAGAATCTTTGGTCTGACCTCGGCGACGGGGATAAGATAAGAATGGATCGTTTTTCAACCGAGCAGGAAGAAGCGATGTTCGTTACCGAACGTATTCTTGACGGTGTAAAGCAGGGCAAGAAGTATGCCGACCATGTTATACTCTACCGCAACAACGCCCAGTCGAGAACAGTCGAAACCACGCTTGCAAAGAGCGGTATACCTTATAAGATAATCGGCGGTATGCGTTTCTATGAGCGTAAGGAGATCAAGGACATAATTGCATATTTATGCGTACTTAATAATAATTACGATGAGGTGCGTTTTGCCAGAATCGTAAACGAGCCTGTAAGAGGCATAGGTGCGGCAACGGTAGAAGAACTGAACCGTGTAGTATCGGGTATGGGAATATCCTATGTGCAGGCAATGTGCGAGAGCGACAGTCTCCCGTCCTTATCACGCAAAGCAAAGGTGCTGGTGCCGCTCGGTGAAACGTTCCATGAGCTGTCACAGCACACTGACGATATATCGGACGGAAGTCTTATAGATGATATACTCGACCGCTTCGGCTACAGAGAGGCTTTACAAAGACAGGGGCTTGAGGGCGAGGTGCGTCTTGAAAACATAAGCGAGCTTAAGTCAAACATGATAACCTTTGCGAATGAAAACGAGGGTGCGGGACTGTCGGAATTTTTAGAGCAGGTAGCACTTGTTTCCGACATGGACAGCTATGAGGCAGATGATGATAAGGTTGTTCTTATGACGATGCACTCGGCAAAGGGTCTTGAATTTGATACCGTATTCGTTGTAGGCGCTGAGGAAAATATCTTCCCCGGCTATCGTTCACAGTTTGATCCTATGGAAATAGAAGAAGAACGCCGACTTGCTTATGTTGCTATAACAAGAGCAAAGCGCCACCTTTATTTCACCTGTGCAAAACAGCGTATGCTGTACGGTCAGACGATGAGAAACAAGGTTTCACGCTTTGTTGTGGAGATACCGTCACAGTATATGGCTTATGACGACCATACGGCTGTAACGGCATCAGCGGCAATAAGAAGCGCTGAACAGATGAAGCCCCGTGCAGGTTATCTTCAGCAGCAACAGCAATCATACCGTGCAAAGCAACGTGAAACCGAAAAGCGCACCGAAAATGTAAGCTATGCGCCCGGTGAACGTGTGCATCACGGTGTGTTCGGCGACGGTACTATACTTTCCGCAAAGGCTATGGGCGGCGACTGGTTGCTTGAGATAGCCTTTGACGATAAAGGTACAAAGAAGGTAGCGGCAAAGTTTGCCAAGATGACTAAGATATGACGAAGATATAAGGAGTATATATGGAGATAAAGGCTGTAATATTCGATATGGACGGGCTTATGCTCGATACGGAAAAGTTGCTTGTAAAGTACTGGTGCGAAGCGGCAAACAAGCTCGGTTTTCCTATGGAACGCAAGCACGCACTTGCACTCAGATCATTTTCAAGAAAGTTTGCAATACCTCAGCTTAAAGAGTGGTTTGGCGAGGACTGTGACTATATGGTTATACACAACCTGCGTGTTAAGCTGATGAAAGAATACACAGACGTACACGGCATTGAGAAGAAGCAAGGACTTGACACCCTGCTTGACTATCTCACATCACACGGATACAGGACTGCGGTTGCTACCGCTACAAATATTGAACGAGCGGAGGAATACCTCAAAAAGATAGGCGTGTATGATAAATTTGAAACGATAATTTGCGGCAATATGCTTGAAAACGGCAAGCCGTGTCCCGATATTTATCTTTACGCCTGCGAAAGGCTCGGACTTGAGCCGTCACAGTGCATGGCGCTTGAGGACAGTCCTAACGGTGTGAAATCTGCAAGCAGTGCAGGCTGTGTTACTGTAATGGTACCCGATCTTACTCAGCCTGAGGAGGAACAGCTGAAAGCCGTTTATGCGGTTGCACCGTCGCTTGATAAGGTGATAGACGTACTTAAAAGTATCAAGTAAATATAAAGGCTGTCGGTTTTATCGCCGACAGCCTTTACTATATTCAGACACCGCCGTGAGTACCCTCTTTTCCGTAAGTTTTTTTCTTGTTTTCGGGATAAGGTGCACCGTCGGCGTTAGGTACGGCATACGGGAGAACATTGCGGTATTCGTCCGCCTGTGACTTGCTGTCGGGATCTGACGGTATAAGCCCTGTGCAGTCGGAAGAAGAACAGCTTCCGCAGAAATTATCAAGAATTACTTCCTCCATTGCACTGCGTTCTTCCGGGGTGTCGGGAACGGGCTTTTTCATAAGCGCTTTTTGTTTTTTAAGTTCTTGGTTGTCCATAAGAATCCCTTTCATATATCATTATATTTCACGCTTGATTTGTGCTTGTGATTGGAAATCATGAATAGTATGCGTAAAAATCCGCATTAATATCACGACAGAAGTTATAAGAAATTCCTTAAAATGTAAATGTGCAAATTCGTATGCGAAAATTATTAATAATTTGTACAAATTTTAATAAAAAACCTCTTGACAAAGTTAAAAAAGTGTGTTATAGTGTGTTTAGCACTCAGAGAGGTAGAGTGCTAGCAAAGAAAAATAATGAGTGCTAAGGAGCCGGAAACAGCGGACAGCCGCTGAAAGAAGGGGATAGGGACATGGAAAACCGTACACTCAGAATCCTTGAGGCGATAGTTGATGAATATATACGCACGGGCGAGACAGTAGGCTCAAAGCTGATAGCAGAACGACTTAACAATGCAGTGTCGAGTGCGACTATCAGAAATGAGATGGCGGCGCTTGAACAGCAGGGTTATCTTGAGCATACGCATACAAGCTCAGGACGGCTGCCGACGTATCAGGGATTGAGGCTTTATATAGAAAAGGTAATGTCGCCTGCACAGCTACCCGATGAAAAGAAAGAAGAAATCGACCGCATATTCGACAATATCGGCGGGGCGACAGATGACGAGATAATTGACAATGCGTCAAGGGCGCTTGCAGATATAACAAAATGCGCAATAGTTTCTACCAACACCGTAAACAGGTTCTCGGTTATTACAAAGGTAGACGTTATCCCGACAGGCAAAAGAATGTACGTTCTGCTTCTGATAACCTCTGAGGGTAATATAAGAAACAGGGTGTGCAGACTGAGCTTTGACCTTACAAACGAGCAGATGGATTTCTTTACGCAGTTTGTAAACGAAAACCTCAAGGGTGTAAACCTTGACGAGCTTTCAGATGAATACATCGACAAGCTGACGCAGGCAATGGGCGGATACATGATGACGTTATCACCTCTGCTGAAAGCGGTAGTTGATATATCGACTGAGATGCAGCAGCAGGTAGAGTTCAGCGGTGAAAAGAATCTGCTGACGTGTTCTGATTTTTCCAACACTCAGATAGCAACGATACTTGACGGCAAGAACGAGCTTTGCAGATGGCTTGACGATACATTCTCAGGCATACAGATAAAGTTCGGAGCCGAAAGCGATACATTCGCCGTTACCAATTCCAGTCTGATAGCGGCAAGCTTTAATAAGGACGGACGAAAGGCAGGCTCTTTCGGAGTGATAGGTCCTGTAAGACTGGATTACAAAAAGTTAATTCCTTATATTGAATATTTCTCGTCCAAGGTTACCGATGCTTTGTCGGCGGGCAGTGACGATGAAGAAGAAAAGAACGATGAAAAGGAGGCGGATCGGTTTTGAGTAAGAAAGAAAAGGAAACCAAGGAAGAAGCTCAGCAGACCGCAGAAACAGTCACTGAAGAAGTGAAAGAGAACACCGAAGATGTGACGGAGGAGAAGGCTGAAACGAAAGCCGAAGAAATCAAGGTTGATCCGAAGGATCTCGAAATCGCAGACCTTAAGGATAAGCTGCTCAGAAACATGGCGGAATTCGATAACTACAGAAAACGTACCGCCAAGGAAAGAATGGAGCTTTCACCTGAAATCACGGCAAGAAACTTAACGGAGTTTTTACCCGTTATGGACAATCTCGACAGAGCGCTTGCGGCGGAGTGTAAAGACCCCGACTACAAGAAGGGCGTTGAGATGATACATGAGAGCTTTGTTACGGCTCTTCAGAACTTAGGCGTTGAAACGATAGAATCGGACGGCGTACAGTTCAATCCTTCGTATCATCAGGCTGTACAGCAG